>JAPLMG010000058.1 GCA_026387165.1 Candidatus Omnitrophota bacterium | reverse complement strand
ATTATGTCGTTGTGCATGAACTGGACCATCTGGTAGAGCCTGATCACTCGAGCCGCTTTTGGACTGTCGGGGATAAGACATTCAAGGATCACCGCGAAGCAAAGAATTGGCTTAAAGATAACCAGTTCCTGCTCAACTTTTAGAATTATATTCAAAACGCCGCGTCCGCACTATCTTATATCCAGGAAATATAGAAAAACTGCGGAATGGTTAAAGGCAAGGGGCCTGAATATTGCGGTAAGGTTATAGTGAAAGACATAGGATTCCCTTTTCAAGATTAGCTTCAAACCTGTCCCCGAGATGTTGCTGGCCTTGACACTCAGCGAATCTGTGCTATACTTATATCCTCAGAAGACAGGAAAGTCCCGAGTTGGAAGGAATAAATCCCGGACGATAAATAGATCAGGTACGGCTGGCAGCTTTAGCCGATAAAATATATTTGCAGTGCTAGTTTAGATCGGGTTTTTTAAGTGGCTAGTTTCATGAGAGTATCAGTCCTGTGTTGCAAGGGGGAACCTGAACTTCGGCGAAAGCCGCCCCGAGCTTGTCGAAGGGAAAAAAAGTAAAACCTTCATTGGTCATGCTATGGCCGATGGAGGTTTTTTGTCTCTATGAGGACGTATACGGTGAGTAAGCGGTATTTGAAGAGAGGAGGGCGCCAAGGTTATGCCGTTTTAGGCCGATAAAATAATTTTGTTTCGGACGAATCAGAAAAACTAAAGCCCTTCGGCGGGCTCAGGGCTTTATCCTGAGCGAAGTCGAAGGATAAAGGAGAAAGAGTCATGGAAGGCGGGAATTTTTTAAAGAATTCACAGATCATTATTTTGGGAATTTGTATAGCGGCGGCAACGATAGTTTCAAGTATGATATTGTCGGGTGGAGTTCTAAAGGTAATGAAGTTTAATAGAGAGCAGATAAGCGTTACAGGGTCGGCCACGGAAGAGATTAGAAGCGACTACATTATATGGAAAGGCAACTTTTCCAGGAGAGATACCAGTCTCAAGGCGGCGTACGCCAGCCTGAAAAGCGACCTTGAGAAGATAAAGAGTTATCTTAAGTCAAAAGGCGTTGCCGATGATGATACCAACGTATCTTCGGTTGCCACGACTACGGTGTATAAGAAGAATGAGAAAGGCAATGACACCAACGATATCCAGTACTACGTGCTGTATCAATCAGTGGAAATAAGATCGAACGATGTCGAGAAGATCACCGATGTTTCCAGAGAGGCCACCGAGCTTATCGACCAGGGTATCGAGCTTGAGTCCCAGATGCCTGAGTATTTCTACATGAAGCTCGATGAGCTAAAGATCAAGATGCTCGCCAAGGCCTCCGAGAACGCGAAGCTGCGCGCCGAGAATATGGTCAGGGCCGCCGGCAACAGGATCGGCTTAATGCGGTCGGCCAGGATGGGGGTATTTCAGATCACTCCGGCAACCTCTACGGATATTTCAGATTACGGCATGAATGATACTACCTCGCTCGATAAAAAAGTAATGGCTGTTGTAACTGTCAGTTTTGCGATAGAATAGAGATAAAGGAAAAAGGATCAATGAAAAAAGTCACCATTGCAGCGATATTGATTTTATGCTCACTTCCGGCATTGCCCGTATCGTCTTATTCGGAAACCGCTAAGGCGGCCCCATTCGATGAAAAGTACAAGGACCAGAGCGCCATATTCCTCCTGTATGACGTATCGGTAGAGCTGAAAGACGACTGGTCTTATGTAACAAAAGAGCATAATAAAATAAAGATCCAGACCGAGGACGGAAAGAGCATGGGAGACGTAGTGATCCCTTATGACAGAAGCAGGGAGAAGGTGTCTAACATAAACGCGTATACGATCACTCCGGACGGCAAACGGCACAAATACGCCAAGATACAGGATATTCAGATGTTCGAAGGGTTCGATATGTATTCCGATGACAGAATGAAGGTAATAAACATGCCGGAGGCGAACATCGGCTCTGTCATAGAATATGAATCTACGAAAATGACTACCCGGGATCCGATAAAGAATCAATTCTGGCATATCGATTACTTAACTAATGACATGCCGGTCAAGGAATTGAATTTAACTTTTGTATTCCCGAAAAAACTGGATATCAAATATAAAGAGTTTAATCTGAAGCAAAAGCCCAAGATAGTAGAGACCGATAAGAAGATAACATATGTCTGGCGCTTGAAGGACGTTGAGATTGAGCCGGAACAGGATAGGTACACGCCACCGCCCGGGCCGGAAGACATAAAAGATGGAATCGAATTCTCATCGATAAAGAGCGGGCTTGATATATCGAATTGGTATTACGGTCTCATTGAAAAGAATATGCGCGTTACCCCCCGGATACGCGAAGTCACGCAGGGCCTTGTAAGCGGAAAATCTACGGTGAAGGAAAAGACGCGGGCCATTCTAGAGTATATCCAGGATAATTTCAGGTATGTATCGATGTCGTTCGGGGATAATACCCTTGAACCTCATCCCACCGATGAGGTATTCAGGAATAAATACGGTGACTGCAAGGACCTGTCGCTTCTGGGAGCGTACATGTTAAAAGAAGCCGGCATAAAATCGAATATTGCCCTTTTCAATACGGAATATTCGATAAATGACCCGCAGTATGACCTGCCTATCCCGACAATATTTGACCATGTTATTGTTGAAGTTGAGGATGCCGGAGGTAACTTCTACATAGATCCTCTGCTTAACGGTTATGATATAGGCGAATATCCGGATTCGTATCAGATGGCCTACACATTCGTCATAACAAAAGACGGAGGAAGATTTGGGAGGTTCCCCGTCTTTGACGTAAAAAGAAACTATACGAAGCTGGAGCAAAAGATATCGATAAAAGAAGACGGGTCGGCCGCCATAGAAGGAAAGTCCCTGTTTGGCCTGGACTTTTCAATAAATATGCGAAGGATGTGGAAGAACGCCACGCGGGAGCAAAAAGATATATTCATGCGGGACCTTGATTATAAATTAACGCAAAATGGCGTAATGGAGGCGCATAAATTTAGCGGTATCGACTCAAGATACGGTCCGATAACGTCCACTTACCGGCTTACCAGGCCGGGTGCATACGCGATCACTGATGGCATGTTGATACTCGATTTCGCCGGCTGTGAGAATAATTCGTCTTTGGCAAAGAAGGATAGGGATAAGCCCATATTCTACCCGACGAATAGCCTTGATGAATCAACGTTCATATACAATATACCGGAGGGGCTTACGCTATCGCATATGCCGAATGATATCGATATGGATATAGGTTTTTACAGTTATAAAAGGACATTCCGGAAGTCCGGCTCCGGAGTCATAGTCAACGTGGCCGAGCTGTGCAGGCGCAAGGAGCTGCCGAAGAGCGACTATCAAAAACTGAAGGATTTTGACAACAAGATGTCCCGGGAAACAAAGCAGCGGATCATATTCAGAAAAGCGAAAAAAAAAGGATGGAGCCCGCGCCTATGGCTCAAGAACTCGCTGCTAAAGGCAGCCGAAAAACTATAAGGACGGAAAGCGAAGCTTGACGGGATGTTGCCAAAGTAGTATCATTTATAAATAACCCACAAGGGCGGAGTATGGGAGATAAAAATGCAGATTAGATACCCATGCCGCGGAAAAGGCCATAAGTATGAGAAAGCAATCCCGCGCCGGATTCGCATTGATTGAATTGGTGCTGATCCTGCTGACAATAATATTTCTGTATTATCTGATGTCAAAGTTTTATTTTAAAAGGCCTTTGCTGAATAAAGAGGTTGAACAGACTTTAGTGCATCAAGGCATCGATACCACAAACTACAAAACAATCCTGGATAGCACCAAAGCGAAGCTTGCCAATATCCGGAAGCAACAGGCAGAGCAGGAATAGCAGGAAGACAAAGTTGAATCAATGAAGTAAAACGGCGTGTTAACGATAAGGATATTGTGGTTAAAAAACCGTTCACTGTCAAGTGAACATTAAACGAGGAGGGAAGGCATGGCGAACAATGAAGAAAAAGATGTGGCGGGTGAAAGCAAGGGCGATAAGTTTAAGCGGCTGGCTTCAAAGAGAGTAGTAAACGCGATACAGAAGATAGAGCTTATAACGAATCTCGCGGCCCCCAGCTATGAATCTACCCCCGAGGAGGTCACGAAGATCCTGAACGCCCTGCAGGGCTCGGTGGATAAGGTTAAAGCGGCGTTTTCCAAGCAGAAGATCGAAAAGACGGTATTTAAACTTTAGCATATACGGGGACACAGCGCTTGATTACCCGGCAACGCGTAATTAAGTGATGTGTCCCCGAAATACGGGGGATGGAGCCATGAATATATTCGGAATAGGCGCGCAGGAGCTGCTGGTAATACTTTTGATCTGCCTGCTTATCTTCGGCGCTAAAAGGCTTCCGGAGATCGGCAGCGCTTTCGGTAAGACGATAAATAGTTTCAAGAAGGCGATCAAAGAAGATTCCGCCCAGGATGCAGGCAAGGACGGCAAGGCATCGTAACTATAATCGGCTCACGGACCGGCCTTTAGATATGTACGGCGAATTCACCGTAACCGAACACCTTGAGGAACTGCGCAAGAGAGTGACCTTCTCACTTCTTGCGCTTATGCTCGCGACAGCGGTCAGCGTGCCATTCTCTCCCGTTGTATTAAAATTTCTCAAATATCCGTCAGGCGGCGCTATCGGAAGGCTCGTCTTTTTCGGCCCGGAAGAGGCCTTCCTTATATACATGCGCATAAGCATAAGCGCCGGCCTCGTAATAGCTCTTCCTGTAATACTATTTCAGCTCTGGGCCTTTCTTTCGCCGGCGATAGACGAACGATTCAAGAAGCATGCGTTCTTCTTCGTATTCTTTTCGTTTCTCGTCTTTCTGCTTGGCTGCTCATTTTCGTATTTTATCCTGCTGCCCGCGGCGCTGAAGTTTCTGCTCAATATCGGCCGGAATGATCTCGAACCGGTCATATCGGCCGCCAGATACATATCGTTTGTGACCGGCCTGATCCTTGCCTGCGGGATCGTATTCGAGATGCCTGTCATAAGCTTCTTTCTGACGAGGATAGGAGTTATCAACGCCGGAATACTCCGGCGGAAATTTTTATACGCGGTCATTGTGATCATGATCGCGGCGGCCGTGATAACGCCGACCGGAGACGCGTTTAATATGCTGATGCTCGCTCTGCCGATGCTCGCCCTGTATGAAGTGAGCGTATGGGTCTCATTCTTTTCCGGAAAAAGGAAGATATCAGGATGAACGGCCTGCGTTCATATTTCACCGCGCTATTGGATAAGAAAGTTTCGAGAAAAAAATTTCTGAAGATAATTTTTTCGTCTTTCGCGCTTCTGGTCCTCTCCGGATTCCGTTCCCGGACGGTTCAGGCAAGCCAGGCACAATCTTCCGGCAGGCCGAAAAAGAGCATAAAAACCGACCACGATCTTGTTGTCGCGAGCGGCGATGACCCGTACCTGATGACCGTGAAAGCGGTGGAGGCGATCGGCGGCATGGAGAGGTTCGTCAAGAAAGGCGACGTCGTCCTGGTCAAGCCGAACATAGGGTGGGATCGCGTCCCTGAACAGGCGGGCAATACCAATCCGCAGGTCGTCGCGGCGCTTGTCGACCTCTCCTTTAAGGCGGGCGCAAAAAGGGTCAACGTCTTTGACATGACCTGCAATGACGCGCGCCGGTGTTATGCAAGCAGCGGCATCGAAAGTGCGGCCGCAAAAAG
>JAPLMG010000040.1 GCA_026387165.1 Candidatus Omnitrophota bacterium | reverse complement strand
ATGGCAGAAAACACATTTTATGACAAGATGGTGGAACGGAACATAGGCATGGTGACCGAGTCGGAACAGAAGAAGCTTAAAGATTCCTGCGTAGCCATATTCGGCGCGGGCGGACTGGGAGGAGTGGCCGCGGAGGTCATCTGCCGCTCCGGCGTAGGCCGTATAAAGATAATAGACTTCAGCGAATTCGAGCCTTCTAATCTGAACAGACAGATTTTCTGCTTTCGATCAACTATAGGCCAGAGAAAGATCGATGCTACTGAAAATTTTTTAAAAGACATCAACCCCGATCTGAAATTAGATAAGTATCCGCATGATAATGAGCGGACGATGGGGGATATACTGAAGGGCGTTGACGTCGTGATCCTTGCCGTAGATAAGGCCAGGGCATGCATCCTTATCAGCCGTGAGGCGAGGGAGAGAAATATCCCCCTGGTAGAGGCCTGGGCAGTGCCATTTTTCATGGTGAGAGTGTATACCAAAAACACCATATCCATGGAAGAGGCGTATGATCTTCCCAGCAAAGGAAAGAAGCTGGAGGATCTGACCGAAAAAGATCTTAATAAGATACGTGTAGGGATGCTTATGAGTCTGCAAAGTATGGAGGGCACTCAAAAGTTTTACACTGAAGAAGTGATCTCAAGGATCATGCGGAATGAAAATTCCACCTTTGCGCCCTTTGTCTGGCAGAACGCTGTAGACATGAGCCTCGAAGCCATAAAAGTTTTATTGGGCTGGGGACAGATTGCGCTGGCCCCAAAATTCGCTTTATATGATCCATTGGAGCGCAGGATTCCCAGGCAATTCGTGCAAAAGTAAGGTGAAGAATGGGCCCCGCACCTTCTTATCCATGGTGTATAATTTTATGGGCTGGTGATAGATTTTGTATAAGCACAAAACAAGGATCTTATATATAAAAAGAAAGAAGGTGCGGGGTGAGAATAATTAATTCCCACGTTCACATGATAGAAATAAAAAAAGTTATGCAGAAGATGGCCGTGTCGGATCTGCCCACCGGCATAACCATGTTCGATAATTTGCAAAGCACTTTAGCCCTCATAAACACAGACGTTCTATTTGCGCAAATGGACGAGGCCGGCATCACCAAGTCGGTCTTATTTGGATGTGATGCGCCCATACTATATTCCTCTAATGAGTATGTGGCGGCTTTATGCAAAAAACATCCGGAAAGACTGATAGGATTTGCCTCCGTTGATCCCAAAAGAAAAGACGCGGCTGCTATCATCGAGAGCGCTATCAAGAAACTTGGCTTAAGGGGAATCAAATTCCATCCGCCCCTGCAGAATTTCTATCCAAATGACGAAAAAGTTTTTCCGATATATGAAATGGCCATGGCTTTAAAAGTCCCCATAGTCTTCCACGTCGGCTCGACGCCTTTCGGGAACCTGGTCAGGTTAGATCAGGCCAATCCTATATTACTTGATGAGGTGGCATGCAAATTCCCCCAATTAAAAATCATACTTACCCATTTGGGGACCCTATGGAGCGACGAAGCGTTTATGGTGGTGGAAAAAAATTCCAATGTCTATATTGATACTGCCGCCTATGTTTATGAAATACCCCAGCTGCTCACGGTTGAGACCGTTGCGAGGCTGGGGCCGAAGAAGTTGATATTTGGCACCGATTATCCTACGCCGTTCGGCGGGAAGACACATAAGATGAAGGATTTTGTAGAAGCGATACAAAATCTTAAATTGCCAAAGGATATTATAGAAGGGATATTTTTCAATAATCTTCAGAACCTTTTAGGAGGAAAAATTTGAAGCATATTTTTTCGGCCGCTTTGCTCATCAGCGCATGGCGTAGAAAGTTGTGATATAGTGATTTAAGCAATTCAGGGAGCGTTGCCCACGATGGCTTATTTAAAAGCGATCGTTAAATATCTGATAAGAACAGCGATAAAGTCCGTGCGGCATAATAAACCAAGGACTTAATCCCGGTGAAAAAGAAATTATTTTATCTGGTCTGTTTTGCTATATTTGTCGACTCCGTCCTGTACGGCGTTGTGGTTCCTCTTCTGCCTGCGTTCGCAAGAGCGAATAATATTCATCCACATTTACTCGGGTATATCTTTGCGCTATACCCTCTCACCATACTTATTTTTAGCCTGCCAGTGGGGTTTCTCGCCGATAAATACGGGGGTAGGATACTCATGATCCTCGGGATGCTTGGCATGGCCCTTGCGACAGTAATATTCGCTTATGCGCGCTCGGCGCCCATGTTATTTTTAGGCCGGTTTTTGCAGGGGCTGGCCGCGGCAGTGACATGGACGGTTGCCTTGGCGTTAATCTGTGGTAAATTTCCGGCTCAGGAACGCGGAGGAAAGATCGGAATAATAGGCGGTATTTCGGCATTCGGTCTGATGGCGGGCCCGGTAGTGGGTGGTGTTTTTTCGGAATGGTGCGGATGGGCCTTGCCGTTTTATATTTGCGCTTTTTTTGCTTTGTTAACCGGCATAGGCTTTGTTTTTATTGCGATCGAACGCGATAAATCAGGTGATGATAAAGCACCTAAACCAATACCATGGAACGATGCCCGGGTTATCCTTTCCTGCTTTGCCATTATTTTGGGGACAATAGGGCTGGGCGTGTTTGAGCCCCTCCTGCCCTTATACGTCATGGAGCGTTTTAACGTAGGTAAGGCCCTCGTGGGCATTCTATTCGGTTTTATCTCTTTATCTTATATTGTAGCCCAGCCGTTTTTCGGGGGCCTTTCCGATAGATACGGACGAAAACCTTTTATTCTTGCCGGTTTTGCGATAGTTGCATTGTCATGTTTGTTAATTATTTTGGCAAAATCTTTTTGGTCTATTTTTATCATAGGCGGCATATTTGGCATAGGCTTAGGGTTGCTGATAGTGCCTGCCATGGCTTTGATATCGGAAGCGTTTGATAGCGGAGGATCGTCATACGGTGTATCGGCCAGCCTATATAATATTTCTTTGGCCATAGGGCTGGCATTAGGCCCCTTGTTCGGAGGCATAGCGTATGAGCGCATAGGTTTTGCCGGAGTGCTTGCTTATTACGCGATATGTATGCTATTGGGCGGCGTCATCGTATTTAATGTTCGCATACGCAGGAGTTGACCGCATGGAGCAGACAAATATAATCATAATAAGGTGCGCGAGCGCGGTCTGGTTGCTGGCCGGGCTGTCCGAATGGCTGTTCGTTTTAGGGATCTTCAAAGAGGAAGTCCCTAAGGCGATCAAGTTTTTTTTCAGGTCTTGCGCGGTCCTGAGCCCGGTAGTCGCCTATGGCCTGTGGAACCTTATGGGATGGTCGAGGGTGATGGGGATCTATATTGTTATTTTCCAGTTCATTTCTCACGGGTGGATAATCTATAGACAAAAAATGAAACTGGAAGCGTGGAGGTTTTTGGAGATATTGCTGTTTATTTTTTACCTTTGGTTTTTTAACATAGAAAGCGTAAAAACTTTATTCAATTAATATCATGCTTAAAAAAATAGAACAATTTATTATAGAAAAGAGCAAAAAGAATGAGTATGCCAGACTGTTCGAGGGCGGCGCTTACAAAAGAAGGGATATTACAGATGATGTAATAACCGAACGTCCGTTCGAATACTGCCCGGCGTGGGAACGGACTTTCTTGAGCGCAATGCGGCATAATCTCGAATATCAGTTTAACAATTGCGGGTATTATAAAAAGATATGTCTGCGAAAAGCATTTTATCCAAAAGATCTCAACAGCTTTGAAGATATATGGGGTATACCATATATACTTAGTGATGTTTTTAAGCACTATGATATCAGGACGCGCTCAAGTGGTATCTTACGCTTTGAGTTTACTTCGAGCGGGAGTTCCGGTAAAAAATCCAAAGTCGCATATAACAGAATTACAGTAAGAAGGATGATGCTCGCGAATTATTATATCTACAAAGCGTTGGGGTTGGTCGCGGAGGGAACAGCCACAAATTATATCATGATGTGCGTGGACCCCAAAATAGACGCTTCCATAGCAACGTCTAATGCCGATGTTTTCTTGTCTCATCTTGCGCCGAAAAAAAATATGTTTTTTTCTTTGGGTAAAGATGCGCACGGGAATACGGCCTTTTTAAGAGATGAATCAGTGGAGAACTTAAAGGGTTTTATCGAAGAAGGATTGCCTATCCGCATGTTAGGGTTTGCGCATTTTATCTGCCAGACCATTTCAGGGTATGCGCGCAAATACGGGAAGGTATATTTTCCGAAAGGCAGTTATATGCTTTATGGGGGAGGATGGAAAAATTTCGCCTCTCTTTATGGTCCCGGGTTTGATCTGTTTGAATTTTTACTGGAAAATACGAATATCGACCTTAAAAACGTCCGCGACGTATATGGCCTTATTGAGCATGGGCTTTACTATCTGGAGTGCGAAGAGCATAATAAGCATATACCGAACACCGCGCTGGTATGCGTCAGGGACCCCCGCACATTGAATAGACTGACTTATGGAGAGAACGGGCTTCTTCACTTGTATTCGCCTATTTTCGAATGCTATCCCGGAATATCCATTTTGACCACGGACTATGGCTCGATACATGCATCTTGTCCCTGTTCTTTAGGAGGGCCTTATATTAAAATAGAAGGGCGAGCTGGCGTTACGAAAAAGGCCACATGCGCCCTGACAGCGGAACAATATATCGAGAAAGATGCCCTATAAGGAGCGCCATGCACGATAAGAAGAAAAATATAAAGCAATTTATTAACGGTAAGATCGTGGATTCCGAAAAGCCTTTTTCTCCGGCAGAGATGACGGAATTGATCAAGAGAGGCAGGCGAATAAACCTATCCGTTGATCCGCCGAGACAGGAACAGATCGTAGCGTTCTTTTCACGCCTTTTTAATATGTGGTCGGATCTTTCAGGACGATTTCGCAGGGCCGCCTCGGATATTTTGGGGAAAAACAGCGGAATAGGGCCGTCATCCATAGAGTTAGTGCTCAATGAGTTCCCGAAGTTTTTTTCTCCGGAAAATATAGTTAAAAAAATCGAAGGAGAATTGGGCTCTGCCAGAATTCAGGACGAACCGGTTTTTCAAAAAACAACAAATACGAGGCTCATCGTACGCCCGGCCGGATTAGTGCTTCATGTTGTGGCGGGGAATGTATTCTTAATGGCCGTCGAAAGTCTTATAGATGGCATTATTGCAAGGAACGTGAACTATCTGAAGATGTCGTCCGATGAATCTGAATTTCCGATGATTTTCGCGCAGAGCATGATGGAGTGCGACACGGAAGAGATCGTCTGCAAACGGATATCATTGCTCTGGTGGCAGGGAGGGGACGAGGCCATAGAGAATATTTTTAAGCAATTGATGGACCGCATTGTGTTCTGGGGGGGGTATGAGGCGCTTTCAAATTGGAAAAAAAATCTTGGACCCGAAACCATAATTGTTCAACATGGCCCAAAGGTCAGTTTTGGCGTTGTCTCCATGGCAGGTCTTGACATCTCCCGGCTGGATGAGCTCACCGACAGGATCGCAATGGACATGTCGATTTGGGAACAGAAAGCCTGTAATTGCCCGCAGATGCTCTTTATCGAGAACACCATACCGGGCGACAGGATAAACATGTTCATCGATTCATTGTCCGAAGCGTTAAAAAAAATGAATACGTTAATGCCTCCCGATGGAAGATCGGGTGATGATTATGTGGAGGTTTTGAGGGCGCGCGAATTGGCGCTAGCAAAAGATCATATGACAAATGAGCGTGTAAGTGTCTTTGGGCCGGATACGCTGGATTGGACGATCATCTACCAAAAAAAATCCACAAAGCAGCAGTTTGAATTATCGCCGCTCAACAGGACGATTATAATAAAACATTATTTGTCGTTAGATTTTCTTGCAGACATAATAAAGGAGCAGGCTTTTTATTTACAGACCGTAGGGTATTGTCTTAGTGAAAAAGAGGTCCTGGAGTATGCGCTCGTGTTGTCAAAAATAGGGGTCACTCGCATAGCTCCGTTCGGCCGGATGCTTTTGTTAACCGCCGGGACTCCTCATGACGGAAGTTATGCCCTGCGCGATTTGACAAGATTTACTGTTATTGAGTAAGCCGGCCCAGCGTCATATTGTTTCGGCGTAAGTGCATGATGGACTATAACAAATAACGGAAAAATAGTTGATTATGGCAGGCTATCTTTGCATAACGGTTTTTCTCCTGCAAGGCGTTCTTCGGGAGATTTTTGAATATTTTTTATATGAGGAGAGGATAAACATTGTTTAACAAAAATTTTATAATAGCGCCGCTTTCTGTTTTTTCAATAGCTTTGTTGATAATGCTGTCTTTTGTGCGCGGGGCTATTTCCGCCGAAGAACTTACAGGCAAGGAGATCGTAAAGCGCGCTGATGACCTCATGCGCGGGAATTCTCTTCAAGGACGGTATGCTATGACTGTGACCACGCCCGGCTGGACGAGAAGGCTTGAGCTTGATGTCTGGGAGAAGGGAAGAGAAAAGACATTTATCCGCATACTCTCCCCTGCAAAAGAGTCCGGTATCGGCACGCTGCGCATAAAAGAGAGCATGTGGAATTATCTGCCCAATGTTGAGAAGGCCATAAAGATTCCCCCCTCCATGATGCTGCAGCCCTGGATGGGCTCGGACTTTGCCAATGACGACCTGGTCAAAGAGTCGAGTATCGTAGACGACTATGACCACACCATACTCGCCGAAGAAGATATGGGCCCGAACAATTCTTATAAGATAGAATTGATCCCGAAGCCCGAAGCGGCGGTAACATGGGGCAAAATTATTTATTGGGTAAGAAAAGACGATTTTGTGCCTTTAAGAGAAGAGTATTATAAAGAGAATGGCGAGCTTATAAAGGCGTTGGAATATTCCGAAATAAAGAAGATGAATGACAGATCGATACCGACTGTCTGGAAGATGACGCCCGTAAAAAAAGAGGGCTGCCGGACCGTGATAGAGGTGGCCGATGTTAAATACAATCTGCCCATAGGTGACCCTATCTTTACCATGGAAAATCTGAAGAATACGAGATAAAGGGATGGGCATATTTAGCATTTACAATTAAAATACGAAAGTGTAGAAAGTCAAGGCAAGGTGTATAACAATGGTGCGTAAACAAATTAAGAATGTGGTCTTAATAAGCCCTCCCATGAAAATAGAGCGCATATACGGCGAATTCGCGGACTTCGGAGGGGCTTCGCCCCCAACAGGGCTTTGTTACATAGCCGCATTCCTGCGGGAAAAAGGGTTTGATGTCTCGATCATAGATGCCGAGGCTTTGAATTGGGGAGTGGAAGAGACTGTTAACGAGGTTCTGAAAAATAAGCCTGATATCGTAGGCATAGCGTGCAAGACTTTCTGGGTAATAAATGGCCATAGAGTGGCGCAGGCTTTAAAACAGAAGAGTCCAGATTTAATAATCGTTGCCGGGGGCAACCACGTAACTGCCCTGCCGGAGAGGTCCCTGAAAGAATTTCCCTCTTTCGATATGGTAGTG
>JAPLMG010000175.1 GCA_026387165.1 Candidatus Omnitrophota bacterium | reverse complement strand
CTGCGACCCTTTTCGCTTCCCGCATCAATTTCTCGAAATTCTCAGGAAGCAACGACTGCTCTCCGTCTGACATAGCCTCTTCCGGTTTGGTATGGACCTCTACAATAAGCCCATCCGCTCCACCAGCGATCGCCGCCAGAGCGCAAGGCTGCACAAGGGCCCACTTACCTGTTGCGTGCGACGGGTCCACTATTACGGGAAGATGGCTCAACGATTTAATCACCGGCACGGCGTTTATATCGAGCGTAAATCTCGTCGCGTCCTCAAAGGTCCTTATCCCCCTCTCGCAAAGTATCACATCAAAGTTCCCCTCGGAGAGAACGTACTCGGCGGACATCAACAGCTCTTTTATCGTGTTGGACATACCCCGTTTTAACAGGACCGGCTTTTTGGTCTTCCCCACCTCTTTCAATAGATTGAAGTTCTGCATATTACGGGCGCCTATCTGAAATATATCGGCATACTTCGCTATCACCTCAACGTCGCGGGTATCCATGACCTCTGTAACTATCGAAAGCCCGGTCTCTTTCTTCGCATTGGCTAAAAATTTGAGGCCCTTTACGCCAAGCCCCTGGAACGCGTACGGAGATGTTCTCGGTTTAAAAGCGCCTCCTCTCAATACGGTAGCGCCGCACTTCTTAACACGCCTTGCTATATCTATCAGGAGCTTCTCATTCTCAACCGAGCAGGGGCCGGCCATCACTACTATCCGCTTCCCGCCGACCTTTACACCGGAACCTACATCTATTATGCTGTTTTCTTTTTTGAAATCTCTGGACGCCAATTTGTACGGCTTTAATATAGGAAGGACTTTCTCTACGCCCGGGAAAGCCTCCAGAGGCTGTATCCGCAAAATATCCTCTTCGCCGATGACGCCTACTATGGTCCTCTCAACGCCTCTCGAAACCCAGGGCTTGAGCCCCAGCTTCTTTACTTTCCCTATAAGGTGGTCGATCTCTTTCTTGGATGCGCCGGACTGCATTACAATTATCATCGCTTACTCCTAGTATGTTTATTGCGTTTGTAGCGTTGACTGTGTTTATTGCGTTAACTCAATAAACACAACAAGCTCAATAAACGCAATGAACAATTATTTAAGCACTTTTTTAAGCGTTTCTATAAAAATCTTATTCTCTTCAGGCGTACCGACACTGACGCGGATGAACGTATCATAGCCCCACGCCTTCATATCCCGCACTATGACGCCTTTACAGATGAGCTGCTCAAAGACCTTTGCGGAATCCCTCTTGACATCGATCATCATGAAGTTGGTGACGGTCTTTACGTACTCGAGCCCCATCCTGTCAAGCTCGTCGTAGAGGAACTGCTTGCCCTCTCTAACCGTACGAAGAGTCTTCTTAACGAACTCTTTATCATCCAAAGCGGCTGAGGCTCCAGCCTGTGCCAGAATATTTACGTTAAAAGGGTCTCTAAACTTATCTAAATATCTCACGATACGCGCGCTCGTCACGCCGTATCCCGCTCTTAAGCCCGCAAGGCCATAGATCTTGTAGAAGGACCTGGCCACTATAAGGTTAGGCCTGTCAAGATAGTCCAGGCCGTTGGGATAGTCCTTGCAAAGATCTCTTGCCAGCTCATAATAAGCTTCGTCGAGATAGACTATCACATCTTCCGGCAGGCCATCCAAAAATTCCTCGAGCTCTGTTTTAGTGACATACGTACCGGCCGGATTATCGGGATTCGCTATAAATATGATCTTCGTCTTATCGGTAACGGCCCTCTTCATCGCTTTAAGATCGTACTTGAGGCCCTTCGTCAAAGGGACAAATTTTATATCTGCCCCCACAATTGCCGCCGCAACCTGGTAGATCAAAAAGGTCGGCTTGGCTATGATGACCTCGTCTCCCTTGCCGGCAAAAGCCTTCAGGGCCAGAATAATGATCTCGTCCGAACCGTTCCCGCATATGATCCTCTCTATCTCTGTCTTGAGGATCGTAGATAGTTTGGCCTTAAGATACCAGGACGCCGCGTCGGGATAACGGTTTATGCCCTTCAAAGCTTTCTTAATCGCCGAAACGGCTTTCGGGGAAGGCCCGAGAGGATTCTCGTTCGACGCGACCTTTATCA
>JAPLMG010000277.1 GCA_026387165.1 Candidatus Omnitrophota bacterium | reverse complement strand
TCCGCTGGGTAGATAAACTTTAATTCCCGCTTTTTCGGCCTTACCCAGCAGGCTTTCATTACCGAGGAGCCCGCCGATGCTCATTATCAGAACGTCTTTTTTACCGTTTATCGCTTTTTTCAATATATCCGCTGAGATCTTGGCCCCCGCCGCTTCGACTATGAGGCCGGATCTTTTTACCAGATCGTCGAGTTCTAAAACAGGCGTCTTGTCTTTGAGAGACTTCTGCAGCAGCCTGGCTTTTTCTTTAATGAGATCGCAGATTCCTACAAGATCTATAGAGCTCCTCAGCCTCGCTTGACAGGCATGGGCCATCTCAGATCCTATCGTCCCGCACCCGATTATCCCGACTTTTATCTTTTTCATTTTCAGACCTTCAATGGTAGGTGGGGTTTAAACCCCACCTACCAAATCTCAGCTCTTAACTATCAACTGTGAGCTGAGCTAATATCCCGATATGGCGGCGCTCTTCTTTTCACCTGTAACGCGCAGCATCTTCTCCAGTGTCTTTAGCGCCCTCTCTCTTACATCAGGCGCAACCTTCACTTCATAAACCATCTTTTCCAGGCTGTGTGCCACCCATCCGAGCGTTATCAACTTCATATTGGCGCATACCAGATTCTGCGTAGGCAGGTAGAACGACTTCTCCGGATTCTCTTTCTGCAGCTTGTATAGCATGCCGGATTCTGTGCCGATTATGAACTCTTTCGAGTCAGACTGCTTCACGTATGTGAACATCCCGCCCGTGGAGCATATGTGGTCGGCGAGCGCCAGGACTTCCGGATTACATTCGGGGTGAGCTATAAACTCCGCCGCATGATGGAGTTTTTTGGTCCTGATCACGTCCTCTTCCTGCACCCTGATGTGTGTCGGGCAGAAACCCTCCCATAATATTATCTCTTTATTCTTAACCTGGCTCTGGACGTATCTGCCTAAGTTCTTATCCGGGACGAATATTATCTTCTTCTCTTTCAGCGACTTTACGACCTCGACCGCATTACTTGAAGTGCATGCTATATCGCTTTCGGCTTTAACCTCGGCGCTCGTATTTACATAACAGACTATCGCGGCATCCGGATGATGCTTCTTGGCGGCACGCAGTTTCTCCGGCGTCACCATATCGGCCAGCGGGCACCCGGCCTCTACTACCGGCAACAGGACGGTCTTTCCCGGGTTCAGTATGGAAGCGCTCTCTGCCATGAAATGCACGCCGCAGAAGACTATCACATCGGCATCCGTCCTTACCGCGGCCTGGGCCAGGGCGAGAGAATCGCCGCTTATATCCGCTATCTCCTGGACTTCATCGCGTTGATAGTTATGGGTGATGATAACGGCGTTTCGTTTCTTCTTTAACTTGGCGATCTTCTTCTTTAACATTTCGTTATATTTTATATCGTCCTTGTCCTGCAGATACGTGGTCATCTACTTCACCATAATTATTGTGTTGTCAATAAGCCTCGTCTCCCCGAAAAATACGGCGACCGCCAGCGCGATCTCACCGGTTATCATCTTTACATCGCTCAGCTCCCCGGCATCTACCAGCTTTACATATTCTATCCTGGCCGACTGCTTGGATTTTAT
>JAPLMG010000258.1 GCA_026387165.1 Candidatus Omnitrophota bacterium | reverse complement strand
ATACCGGTAGGCAATGCCGGTAATATCACCGCTTATTGGAAAGGATACAAAGAGTATAGGCAAGCAAAGATATCGAAAAAATTACCCAAGATGCTCGGATTCCAGGCTGAAGGGGCGGCTCCGATAGTCCTGGGCCACCCGGTGAAGTACCCGAGAACAATAGCGACCGCCATAAAGATAGGTAATCCCGCGAGCTGGAAGCAGGCGGAAGCCGCGCGCGATGAGTCGGGCGGTTTAATAGATTCCGTTTCGGACGATGAGATATTGTCCGCTTACAAACTACTTGCGTCCAAAGAGGGCATCTTCGTCGAGCCGGCAAGCGCCGCAAGCGTTGCAGGGATTTTAAAATTAGCGAAAAAAGGATATTTTAACCAGCAAACCGGCAAACCAGCAAACCGGCAAACCTTCAAAATCGTCTGCGTCCTTACCGGCCACGGACTCAAAGATCCGGACAGGGCGATCGCGAGCGTCGATAAGCCGGTAGTTTTGGAACCGAAGGTGGATTTGATATTGAAGGAGATGGAGCTGTGAACCCGTTCGACAGGCTCAGGGTTCATCCTGAGCGATGGTTCGGCGCTGCTCACCATCGTCCTGAGTTTACCGAAGGACAACTAAAAGGAGCCGAAGGATAAAGAAAAGAATGTCTTTACAGGATAAAGCGTTCGTGGCGCTGAAAAAAGCGGTACGACAAGTTGTAGAGCGGCATAAAAAGACAGGACGTTCGCTTGCCGTATGGCAGAATGGTAAAGTCGTTCGCATTTCTCCAAATACTGTTAAGTAGCTTGATCGCTGTCTCGTTTGAGACTATTATTATGCAGCGGATTGAAAGGTAGGTATGTAACGACATGAGGATAGCTATCTTAGTCGGCGACGGAATGAGCGATTATCCCATTCAGGATCTTGGAAACAAGACCCCTCTTGAAGTGGCGAAGATCCCGAACATGAATGATATCGCCAAGAGTGGTATGATAGGCCTTGTCAAGACCGTGCCGCGCGGAATGAAGCCGGCGAGCGACATAGCCAATCTTTCGATACTCGGATACGATCCCAAGACCTACTATACCGGCAGGGGGCCGCTTGAGGCCGCAAATATAGGCGTCGAGGTGGCGGAAGACGAGATCGCGTTCAGGTGTAATCTGATAACGGCAAATAACGATACGATGTCGGACTACAGTGCCGGCCATATAAGCGATAAAGAGTCCAAGACGCTGATGGAGTATCTCGATAAAAAGCTCGGGAATGAAAAGACAAAGTTTTACCATGGCAAGAGCTATAGAAACCTCATAGTGATAAAGACGAGGTCGAGAGACGATCTCAATGGCCTTATGAAGAGTTCCTGCACTCCGCCCCATGACATAACCGGTAAGAATATTTCAAAGCACCTCCCAAAAGGAAAAGGCTCGAGCCTTTTGTTGAAACTTATGCAGGATTCGCGTTCCATATTGGAAAAACATGATATCAACAGGGTAAGGGTTGACCTGAAAGAGAATCCGGCAAATATGATATGGTTATGGGGTCAGGGGACCAATCCTAACATGCCAAGTTTTAAGGGTATGTTCGGCGTGGATGGCGCGGTCATATCCGCCGTAGACTTAGTTAACGGCATAGGCAGGCTGGTAGGCCTTGAGGTTATACAGGTTCCGGGCGCAACCGGTTATTATGACACGAAGTATAAGGGTAAAGGTGAGTACGCGGTACACTCGTTGAAGAAGAAGGATTTTATATTTGTTCACGTAGAGGCGCCGGACGAAGCGGGGCATAACGGGGATATGAGGGCAAAGATCACGGCAATAGAGAATTTTGACAGATACGTGGTAGGAGCGGTATGGAAATTTTTGAAGGGGTCTGAGGATTACAGAATAATGGTCCTTTCGGACCATGCCACGCCCGTAGCATTGCGCACTCACGTATCGGATCCGGCCCCCTTTATAATGGCGGGACTTGGCGTGGAGCATAACGGTTTCCCTGCGTATAGTGAAAGCAACGCAAAGTTAAGCAAAGTTATTTTTAAATCAGGCTCGGAATTAACTAATGATTTGATCAAAAAGCAGAGGCTGTAGTAATAACGGAGAGTTCCATCCGCCTTCGTCCCGCCTGTGGCGGGACTTCGGCGGACGTCACGCTGAAGGAAAAAGAGGAGAGTTCCGTGTCAAAGGGGATAATTGTACAGAAATACGGCGGTACCAGCGTGGCCAATATCGCGCGCATACAGAATGCGGCTAAGAGAGTCGTAGAGACAAAACGCTCGGGATACGATGTAGTGGTGATAGTCTCCGCGCTCGGCCATACAACTGACAAGCTGATAGACCTGGCGCTTGAGATCACCACGAATCCTCCCGACAGGGAATTAGACATGCTGATCAGCGCTCTCCTGGCTATGGCCATAGATAGGTTAGGCGTAGAAGCTATATCGTTTACCGGCGCCCAGGTTGGCATAATCACCGACGACTCTTTCACAAAAGCGCGCATCATCGACATAAACGCGAAGCGAATAAGTGAGGAGCTCAAGGATGGTAAGATAGTAATAGTCGCGGGTTTTCAGGGCGTAAATATAAAGCAGGATATAACTACCCTGGGGCGCGGCGGCTCAAATCTCACCGCAGTGGCTCTCGCCAAGGTCATAGGTGCCGAGATGTGCGAGATGTATACCGACGTAGAAGGAGTCTTTACGGCGGATCCGCGCATAGTAAAGAATGCCCGCAAGATAAATAAACTGAGTTATGAGGAAATGTTCGAGCTCGCATCTTTGGGCGCGCAGATCCTGCAGCCGCGGTCGATCGAGTTCGCTATGAAATTTGGTGTGCCGATACACGTCAGATCTTCGTTCTCAAAGAATAGAGGCACTACAATATCTAAGGAGGTTAAGGCCATGGAGCATATAGTCGTTTCCGGCGTTGCTTTAAACAAGGACGAGGCCAAGATCACTATCTGCGACGTCCCCGACAAGCCTGGTATAGCGGCCAGGATATTTAAACATTTAGCCAAAGAGAACATCAATGTCGACATGATTATACAGAACGTTTCCAGAACCGGCTCGACCGATCTATCGTTCACTGTGCCTGCGGGCGATCTTAACAAGACGATAAAGGTGTCTAATTACATTTCCGGAAAAGTCGGGGCGGGCGATATCACGGTGGACAAGGATATCGCAAAGGTATCTATAGTGGGGATCGGCATGCGCAGCCACTCGGGTGTAGCGGCGAATATGTTTGAGGCTCTGGCCGACAAAAAGATCAATATAGAGATGATATCTACGAGTGAGATCAAGATATCGTGTGTTGTGAAGAAGAGCCTTGGCGAAACTGCCGTAAGGGCGATCCACGATAAATTTAAGCTGGGGAAGACGAAGAGATAGATTGTTAATGACAAATGACAAAATTCAAATGTCAAATGAAATCCAAAATTCCAATGACAAATTTCAAAATCAGTGTTTTGTCATTTGTGCTTTAACATTTGACATTCAATTGTCATTTGTGCTTTGACATTTGTCATTAAAACAAAGGGATTTTATGAACAATATCGAGTTATACGACACCACCTTACGCGACGGCGCGCAGTCGGAGGGTGTATCTTTCTCTGTGGCGGATAAATTGAAGATATGCGCCAAGCTCGACGAATTGGGAGTCGATTTTATAGAAGGCGGATGGCCCGGGGCTAATCCGAAAGACGTGGAGTTCTTTAAAAAGGCAAAGAACTTGAAACTGGGAAACTCCAAGGTGGTGGCTTTCGGAAGTACGTGTCACGCAAAGACTAAGGCAAGTAAAGACGCGGTGCTTAAAGGGCTTCTTTCGGCCGGCACGATGTATATCACTATTTTCGGAAAGAGCTGGGATCTCCATGTCAAAGATGTTTTTAAGGTCGACCTCGATGAGAACCTAAGGATGATCTCCGATTCCGTAAGTTACTTAAAGTCGAAGGGGAAAAAGGTATTTTATGACGCCGAGCACTTCTTCGACGGGTATAAAGGCAATAAGGAGTATGCGTTAAAGACGCTTAAGGCTGCCCGGGACGCAGGCGCCGAAAGGATCATCCTGTGCGATACCAACGGCGGCACCGTAACTACCCAGGTCTTTGAGATAGTCGAAGAAGTCAGGTCGGTTATAAATACTCCCATCGGTATCCATGCGCATAACGACTGCGAAATGGCAGTTGCCAATTCTGTGGCGGCGGTGCAGGCGGGGTGCCTGCAGGTGCACGGCACCATAAATGGATACGGAGAACGATGCGGCAACGCGAATTTGATCTCCGTCATCGCGGCGCTCAAACTTAAGCTGGGGATAGATTGTATTTCGGGCATAGCTTTAAAGGAGCTGACAGAGACGGCGCATTTTGTAGCGGAGATATCGAATATGAAGCTGCAGGATAACCAGCCTTTTGTGGGTAACAGCGCCTTCGCTCACAAAGCGGGCGTCCATGTGAATGCCATATTAAAGAATCCTAAGACGTACGAACATATAGATCCATCGAGCGTCGGAAACCGCAGGAGGCTGCTTATCTCCGAGCTCTCCGGAAAGTCCATGATCATAAAGAAGGCCGAAGATATGGATCTCGGGATAGGCAAGGACGCTAAGAAGTCCAAAAAGATACTGAAGGCCCTGCAGGACCTGGAGAGCAAGGGGTATCATTTTGAGGCCGCGGAAGCGTCCCTGGAGCTATTAATAAAGCGTGTCATGAAGACATTTAAGGATTTCTTTGAGCTCGAAGACTTCAGGGTTATTATAGAGAAGATAAAAGGCGGCGGTATGTCATCCGAAGCTACCATTAAAGTCAGGGTCGGCAAAGAAGTTGAAGATACGGCGGCGGTCGGAGACGGCCCTGTGAACGCGCTCGACAGCGCTTTACGAAAAGCGCTTAAAAAATTCTATCCTAAACTGGCCGAGATGCACCTGACGGACTATAAAGTGCGCGTTTTGGACGAAAAAGAGGGCACCGCGGCGCGTGTGCGTGTCCTCATACAGTCGCAGGATAAGACGGACTCCTGGTGGACCATCGGAGTCTCCGAAAATGTCGTCGAAGCGTCCTGGGAAGCGCTGGTAGATTCCATTGAATATAAACTTTTGAAGGATTCAAAGCGATAAGTTTTTCACGTTGGAAGGCGGTCCTTGCGGGGCCCGCCTTCAGCGGACGCAAATTTATATTGGGCATCATACATGTCCAAATTAGTGTTTTACCCTCGACGGAAAAGGCATTTTGAGATTCGATCTTTGCATACCCCTCACCCTTGCCCTCTCCCCTAAAGGGGAGAGGGGATTTCCTCATAATT
>JAPLMG010000072.1 GCA_026387165.1 Candidatus Omnitrophota bacterium | reverse complement strand
AGCCGCCAGTCTTTTTACCGCGAGCCATATCCACCAAAAGGTTCACCCGCGTCACCCGTAAAAATTTCCTATCCCTCTTTGAGTAATTTTTCGCTTACTGACAATGGCGTAACCTGCGGTGGATACGCCTGAAGCGGCGTTAAAGAATTTTTACACCTTATGGCGGTACAGCAAAAAATTTAGATTCCTCAAAGAAGCTAAATTTTTGTAAAAATTCTTTCCGAATAAATTTGGATGCCTAATCACTGCTGTCCAAATTAGCACAATTTCCCCCTCACCTTAATCCTCTCCCCCTTTGGGGGAGAGGAAATTATGAGGAAATCCCCTCTCCCCTTTAGGGGAGAGGGCAAGCCCACAAGGCTATAGAAAAGCAGTGGGCATCAGGTTTTTTTATTAAAACCGGATAGGGTTAGGGGTATGCAAAGATCGAATCTCAAAATGCCTTTTCCGTCGAGGGTAAAACACTAATTTGGACATGTATAATGCCTAATCCAAATTTATGTCCGCGGAAAGCGGCCACCGCAGGTTACGCCGCCTGCCGCTTGAAGCGAAAAATTTATCCCCACACCATTTTAGTAAGAAGATTGCGCTTGATGCTGACCGCCCTGTAATGGCAGACCTCGTGGCAGCACAGGCACCTGGTGCATTTTTTGTAATCGATCGAGCAACGCCTCTTCTCTATCTCGATACAATCTACCGG
Source organism: Candidatus Omnitrophota bacterium (assembly GCA_026387165.1). Classification (GTDB taxonomy): domain Bacteria; phylum Omnitrophota; class Gorgyraeia; order 2-01-FULL-45-10; family 2-01-FULL-45-10; genus 2-01-FULL-45-10. The sequence goes on along the minus strand of JAPLMG010000072.1, from coordinate 16,347 downwards.
ACACGTCAGCTTGCAAAGATTGCATCTCCTGCAGGCCGCGTTATCTATATACGGCTTAAACCTTATTAAAGACGCGACAGAGGATATAACGCTCTTTGGTAAATATTTTAAGGGCGTCGTCTGAGGCAATTTAAAATCTTTGGCGACAAAAGCATCGAGGCCTTCCCCTAAGATCTCTATCTTTGAAAGATCCGCCTCGCCCAGCCTATTTTTATAAGCTTCCTTTGTAACGAGTATATCAAGCGGCTCCACACCCATGATCTTCGCAAGACATGAATCTATGGCAACCGCGTCTTCGCTTGCGGTGATAAGATCCATCTTCCTTATAACGCCCGACGACGGGCCGTCACCTTCCATCGCGATGATCCCGTCCACTACCGTAAGATGAGGCTTCGTTATAGAATAAACCCTGGCAATGATCCCGGAAAAATCTTCCTCTTTGGGTGAGCGCGAATGGCACTCGGCCTTATAAAGGCCCACCACGGATCCGAACATATTTTTGACGGCAGCCGTCAATACCGTAACGGAGTGAGTCTTGAATTTGGGTATCGAAATAACGCGGTCGGAATCAAATATCTGGCGGGCTATAGGTATGCCATTCACAAATTTGGACGTCGTGAAGGCCTCGAGCCGAACGCCTTCCTCATCGGCTATTCTTTTCATACCCGACTTCTCGAATATCTCGCCTATATTCTTTCCAAACCCGCCCGGAGAGTCGCCTATAAAAGGTACGGCGCCGGCGCCTTTTACAAGACGGACGACCGCCCTGACGACTTCCGGATGCGTATCAACGGCATCTTCGGGCAAGCGCGCCGAAAGAAGGTTCGGCTTCAGCAGCACCTTCATACCCGGCTTGACAAACGCTTCGATCCCGCCGAGCAGGTCGACAGACCTTTTTACGGCATCGAAGACTTTACCTGTATCGTAACTCTCGCACCTGACCAACACAACTCTTGCCATAAATTATCCACAAATTCTCTCTATATTATACCGATCTGTTTAACTAAAAACACCAGGACCACCATACTCAAGTTATGGATCATGTGAACGGTAACGGACGATACGAGAGTACCCGTCTTCTCGTAAATATAGGCAAGCAGCATTCCGAGCGCCATTATAGGAAAGAATCCCACTATATGCGCGTGCAGGGCCGCAAACAGACCTGCAGTCGCCGTCATGGCCCAAAAAATACCTATATATTTTTTTAGGGCGCTATACAAAAAACCCCTGAAGAAGAGCTCCTCGGTCACCGGCCCGATTATAGCCGCGAAGAGGCTCGAATATGTGAGGAATGCCGCCCCCTTCTCTTTTAAGAATAGTTCTACGACGGGTTGTCTCTCGGGCGCGTACTTGGTTATATTGATTAAACCTGCGATGATCACCAGCATCAGTATAAGGACAGGGATCAGCGCTATATATCCGATAACGCCGTAAAATACATTCTTCAAAAAGTTCCTGGCCGATATGCCAAGCGCCGCCAAAGGTTCTTTATGCTGAATGACGGTAAAGTATATGATAAATACGGCCGCCAGGGCGTCGAGAATGGACGAGTTTACCATCATTCTGAAATTATCGGTCTTGAATACAGGAAAGATCCTCGAGAGGAATGTCTCCGAAAGGATCAACATGTACCCGAAGAACAGGAATAGGATCACCACTTTGCATACGTCCCATATATTCCACTTCGCCTGAGGAGGGCTTAAACAGCGGATGTCGAACCTCCCCGTCAATATCATGGGTAAAATAATGATATCTATGATCATACCCAACAGCATTATGCCCATTATGAGAAACGAAACTAAACCGAATATCATAGAGAGGCCTTCATTCTTGGCAAGCAGCTTCTCCATCTCGCGCTTTTTGATCTCCTGATCTTCAAATGCCGGGGCCCGTGTCGTGACCTGCAGCCCCATTTTAACCTTATTCCCGCCGCGCGATAAGATGACAGCATTAAAAAGAAGGACGAATATAAAGATGAGTATATATAAACGTTCCTTTCGAATAAAATTTATAAATTTATCCATATATCTGTAATGTTGAGATTGCTTCGGTTGCCTACGGCAACCTCGCAATGACGCTTTTCGTCATTGCGAACGAACCTTTAGGTGAGCGAAGCAATCTCTATCCAACAATTCCTATCTTTCTCAATCTAAACTCCGCGCTCAGCTCTTTTGCTATACTGGCGCACTCTTTTAAGTCAACGCCCGGCAGGTCAAGGCAGGTGACCTCCGCCTTAATGCCGCTCTCCACGCAATCCTTTATGAATTTCATGACCGCCTTGTATGTACCGCCGCCGAATGCCGGCTTGCACACTTTATTATAGAGGTCTTCCTTATCCGTATTCAGGCTCACCGATACATTATCTACCAGGCCCGCGAGCTCTTTAACTATCGGCCTTTTATTTATAAGATCGCCGTGGCCGTTGGTAACGAGCCTCGTGGTCATGCCCTTCTTTTTTAATTCCCGGCAAACCGCTTTGACCGTATCGAGCTTCGCCGTAGGCTCACCGTATCCGCAGAATACTATCTCTTTGTATCTCTTCGCGTCGCCGACCGCTTCAAGGATCTCCCCGGACGTAGGCTCCTTATCAAGTTTCAGATTATGCCCTTTTACAAATGCCGTCTGGGCCCTTACACAGAAATAACAGTTATTCGTGCACTCGTTGGTTATATTGAGGTACAAAGAATCGCGTATCTCATAGGCTATCTTAGGGCTCTCTTTTTTTAGGTTTAACTTAAAGAGCGTATTGGCATTGTGCGTAGTTATTCTCTCGATATCTTCTTTGGAAAGGCCGGTCAACTTAACCCATTCATCGACGAGATAGGTAAGATATGCGGGCTCATTTCTTCTTCCCCGCATGCCCTCCGGAGCAAGGTACGGCGCGTCCGTCTCCAGAAGGACTCTCTCTATCGGCGCGGTCTTCGCCACCTCTCTTAAGGCTTCGGCTTTCTTGAACGTCAGATTGCATGTGAATGAAACATAAAAACCCAATTTCAGGAATTCTTTCAGAAGCTTTTCATTGCCGGAGAAGCAGTGAATGACGCCTCTTATTGGTATTGGGTATTGAGTATTGGGTATTGAGTATTCCTTTAATATACCTATTGTGTCATCATCCGCTTCTCGCGAATGGATTATCAGCGGCAGGTCCATATCGTGGGCTAGTTGTATAAATTTTCTGAATGCGGCTTGCTGGCCTTCTTTGATTTCGTCATCGCCGGGGAAAATAGGGACTGTCCCCGCAGGGGACTGTCCCGTTTTTCCCCGAAACAATCTATAATAGTCCAGCCCCACCTCGCCTATGGCGACGACTTTTTTTTCTTTAGCGAGAGTTTTAATATCCTCAATTACTTTATCGGTCACCTGGCTTGCGTCGTGCGGATGTACTCCGACTGAAGCGTATATTGTCTCATACTTATTCGCGAGCTCTACGGCGCGGCGGCTCCCTTCCAGCGAGCTGCCGACATTAATGATCCGCGCCACGCCGGCCTTCACGGCCCTATCTAAAACAGCCTCCCGATCCGGGTCAAAGTCCTTAAAATCGAGATGGCAATGAGTGTCTATCAGCATGTTTAATATTCGCTTAAGAACCTTTCCGCGTAAAGCGGCGCTTTCAGCACTAACTCAATATCATCTTCTTTAAACAAAAACGGCTTAATCTGATTGGCCAAAGATATAAGTTCTTTTTCCGGCAGTTTTTTAAAATATTCCAAAATAAGCTCCTTCGGCGAGCCCTCGATCTTGTTCGCTTTAAGCACTTCGCCGTTAAACGGAAAATGCCTTTTCAACAAAAATAAAGTATCGTAGATGTCCCGCCCTCTTTTTCTATTAAAAAGGGCGCACAGTTTTTCGGAAAAGACGTTGCCTTTGCCCAAAAGAACGGCGGAAAAATTATATCCATATAAACTTAAAACACCGGGCTCCGTCTCAAGTTTCCATTTTGGTTTATAAATTTCGATTTTGATCATCAAATCCGAGCCTCTCGCGTCAGTAAGGCCGTACAATCTCATCAAATCCTTGAAATATAACTCGGCGATGAAAAGATTATCTCTCTTTTCTGATTGTTTTTCTAATGAAAACCCTTCCTTGACCAATCCCTTTTCTATAGCTTCCAACAATTCCCTGAATTCCTCCGCGGTAAGATTATCCGTATCAAAATCCAGATCCTCCGAAAAACGCGGCATATTATAGAAAAACCTTAAACATGTCCCGCCGGTGAAAAATAGAGATTTCCCGAGACGATGTTTATAAATGCTGTTAAGGGCTATAAGCTGCACGTACTCCCGGATAATGGCTCTTTTCTTTACGATGGGCATGCCGTTATTCTTGGCCTCTTCCAATAAATATTCCAGATTCAGCATAGGGTATACTCCTTGCACTCTTTCAAGACGATCAGCGTTTTATTGTTAAAAACTTTCGCGTACTTTAACGCCTTTTTCCAATGAATTGCGCGTAAAATTTTCTTATTAAAACGTTCTTCATCAAAATCGATATAGGAGCCCGAACGCAGGCGATAATAAAGGAAGTCGACCAACGCTTTTTCCTTATCCGCGATATATATCCTGGAACCTTCGGAAGCGATTATCCTGTATCCCGTAAAAGCCTTTTTCCGGCAGGTCCTATAAAAAAACGCTCCATATTTATTTCTGAACGTCCGCGTGGGGCCGGTCGTTACCGAAGTTACGCCGGCGGCAATGTCAGGGATGATGCTGTAAAAAGAGAGCGCCGTTTCAAGAGAAACGTAGGACGGCCCATAGAGCCTGTTGGCAACATACAGATCCGAGATTTTTGTCTCCTCTTTATCGGCGAATTCATAGAGATTTCTCCTTAGCCTTGAAACATAACCCCTGGTAAGCCATCTGGCGAGATTATTTTTTATCGCCTTTGCCTTTTCGTTCGAAAAGAGATTTTTAACATCTTCCAGCGTAAAGAGGTGGATCTTGTATTTTCGCAACGCATGGCTAAGTTCCAGATAATTCATTTCAGTTAATCCTTATTTTTGGGGACTTTCTGAAATAGAAGTTTACACGAAAAACAGCTCTTTGTCAAGAGGAACTTATATAAAAGGCGGGCAAAACAAGCAGGCCAAAAAATAGAGATTGTCCCTAACGACCCCCTCACCTTACTCCTCTGCCCCTATCGGGGGAGAGGAAATAGTGCGCAAAGTCCTTCTCCCTTTTAGGGGAGAAGAATAGGATGAGGGGAACAAAATACCCTCTCCATCTCAAAGGAGAGGAGGAAATAGTATAGGAGGTAATTAAAATACCCTCTCCATCTCAAAGGAGAGGAGGAAATAGTATAGGAGGTAATTAAAATACCCTCTCCATAAATAGTATAGGAGGTAATTAAAATACCCTCTCCCCCTTTAGGGGGAGAGGGATAGGGTGAGGGGGAGCGTGTGTGACTATCTCTTTTACGCGTTACGCCGCAATGAGCGTTGCGGCTATCTTTTTATAATCAGGCTTATCGTAAGCATGGGCAGGCACATACGCCAGAATACCCTGTATGAGCTTACCTATCTCATTCTTGGCAATAGCCATGATGTAATCGTCTATATCAATCTTATCCGCAAATAGAAAATGGCTATTCAGGTAGAAACTCAATAATCTGTAAATAGGCGAGCTTCTGTCTGCGCTCTCATCGATCGCGCGCATAAGCAGCATTATGGCATATGTATCCTGCTGGAACTGTTTTCTATATCCCTCATCGGCAGTCAACATGCCCTTGCCCGCATATAAAAGTTCGTTCCTGTTAACAACCATAAATCTTATGCCGGCATCCTTAAGCGCCTTAAGATGTTTTTCCTCAAATTTACCGTTAGGCAGTTCGTTCGGCAAAAGGACTATCGTCCTGTCATTCACAGCTATGGGACTTAACAGAACATTACGGATAAACTCATCCGCATCGCGGCCGCTTACGCTGTCAAGATTGAATCTGTCGCCGTAGGTTAACTGAGACTCCTTCAGCTCTCCTTTAATGAAGAACTCTGAAGTGACGAGCAGGTTATATCTCTCATTAGGCATGGTAGGTATCTTCATGCCCGCTTCGCCGGCAAGCTGAATAGCCGCAGTGATTTCATCCTGCGCCACTCTCTCTGCATGCCTCTCCATTTCTATCTTCGCCATGTCTCCAAGTACCACCGGGCCTGGCGCAGGTCTGCCCTGAGTCAATCCGGCATCGAACGGCGGAATTCTGTTTTCAGCACCGATAGTCACTGTCGAAGGGACACCATCAGGCCCTTGCTCTGTTCCAATATACAGATGGGGCGCAGTTCCGAACGTCCCGTTGTCAGATACAGGCGCAGGCGCTGCGGAAGCTGCTTCTAACTTCGCAATTTGTCCGCGTAATAGCGCGGCCTCCGCTTCCAATGCGTAGCGATCTTCGGATTCCTCGACCCTCAGCGTTTCTAATCGCCTCTCAATATCGCTGAGCTTCCCCGCAAGTTCTGGCAATGTAGTATCTGCTGCGGCTGCGGCAGGCGTTGCGGCTTGCGCAAAGAATCTGGCAACTGTTTGCGGCAGGCCGGCCAATGATCCCGACCTTAGCAACGAAACTCCATCTCTTGTTGTGTATAAAAATTGTTTTACAAAATCTAAGCGGGATTTTAAATCCGATGCTTTTCTTCGATCAAATTCATCGCCTGACCATTTGTCCGCCGCCGATTGTGCTTCATCCCAGTCAGTATAGATTCCAAGAAGAAGTCGTGCGCATTCGTCAAAATTCATATCTCTTAAACATGCGACAAATGCGTGGAGCGCGTAATCTTTTGCAAATTTTGTAGATATAACTATAGAAGTTATACTTTTGAGATTTGCTGCAGTTTCCGGCGCTGCGCTTGCCCCGTACCCGAGCCCCGAAGGGGCGAGTGGTGCGGGGGCTGCGGGCTGCGCTGCGGCTAAAAGCACTTTAGCCCTTTGACGTTGGATAAGCAATTTATCTTTGACTGTTTGTATAACGTCTGCCACAGCTTGGATAAACTTATCTGCATCAGCTACCCTGTTTTCTTGCCAAGTCACTACTTGACCGCCTAAATCTGCGTGAGAAATTTCTACCGCGATACCAAAAGGCTCCTTACTCTCTTGATGAGAATGCGACAGTTTGAAATCAACTCTCACGCCTTCCGGCTGTCCGACGGATATTATCGCAATGTCCGTATTATTCCTCGTATTCTTATAATACGCTATTTCCGGATTCCAGTTCTTAAGATCCAACAAGCTGGCTTCTGCTATTTTTCTCAATTCCCGAGAAATTCCCTCAGGTCCTGAGGCAGCAAGCGCGGCCGCAGCCTTTGTGGTCTCCGCCTCGCCTGCGTCGGCTATTTCGGCAACAGCCGCTTTGCCTTCAGCCGTAAGCAAGAAGAAGTTTGGCGTGCCTACGATAGAAGCAAGATATCCTAAATCAATTAATCCATTAATATCCCTTTCCATGGTCCGTAAAGCGGATTCCCGATTTTCAGCTGGAGGTAAAAAATGAAGGTCCTGCCAGTATGCAATATAAAGAAGCAAAACTGCCGTCGGAGTGATGATTTGATCCGGATGCGTCATATATAACGCGATGAGTTTCAAAGCGTCCTCCGAGCTCTTGCCGGGCTGTTTAGCATACTTTCCATCCTTACCGCGCAAGGGTGCCTGCGCGGCCGGCGCTTCGCTCTCATTGTCCGCATCAGTGCTCAAGTCCGCTCTTCCTGATAATGGTTCCTTGTCGAACACCGCGTCTTTTGCGCCCTTGCTTTCTCCGAGCGCAATTCCAAGCTCTGTCGAGGAACCGGGCCGGGTGCGGGATGCGGATCTGATACTGTCCCGCAGCTGTTTGAAACATAAAATTATTGCCTCTGTTTCAAGGCCTAATTCTCTTAATTTATGCCATGTTTCATCTATACCGGCGCTATAACCGCACCAATATGATAATACGCTCCATATGCCTGCATCAGAAGCATCCGATGAAATAGCCACTCTTGAACGCAAATCCTGCAGATCTAAATGCGCGCTGACGAATTCATATGCTGATGAAGCAGACGTTGTGGTGAGACGTCTTGATATAGCTGTCCTTATCCCTTTGAATGTTTCAGGTTTTATGCCCTTCGATTTGGCGCCAGATCCTGATCCGATAAGCATGCTTAAGTCTTCTATTTCTCTTTCTATTTCCGCTAAGGCTGATGCCAGATCCTGCGCTAATTCCGGTCCATCATATAATTGCCGCACTATATCAATTTTAGGATCGATTTTAATCAGCCTCTTAGCCGCTGCTATTAAATCATCTCTTTCTCCCATCAGGCTTGCCAGCTCTGCTTCCGGGCCACCCGTGCTCCTGTCGGGCGCTTTGCGGGATTTCGGCGTCAGCCTGCCGCCGGCTAATGCTTCCCAGCACCATTTGCTGCCGCGCATCACCAGATTACCACCGACATTTGCCGCGCCTTCGTATATCTGATAATGGTTTTCGCCCAGCCGATACACTATATAGTTCTTGCCGGCATTGAAAAGGTTTTCGGTTGTTTTCCCTAATGTCTCAGCAAATATCTTAAGTACCTCAAGACGCTTCTGCCCTTTAAGCTGGGTGCGGGAAACCGGGTCCGGTTTAATATAATTTTGTAACGCAATAGTATTCACGAACAAATTATACGAATTATCGCTCCAATAGAGCAAGGAAGCAGGAGTACCATTACAGAGCCAACGCCGTTCTTCATGTATGATTACCCTTATAGCCGAAAAAATATCGGCCAGTTGCACGCGTAATTCGGGTTGCCGTTCTAATGTATTGGCGACAGCTTTTGCCAATCTGATAACCTGCCCGGATTCAGGATTAAGCTGAAAGTGAAAATCTTCTAACGGACTATTCATAAATTCGGGAGCGAACCTGTTAAACTCCCGTGGGAAAATAGAATAGGCCAGAATGGTCTGGAGTTCTTCTCTCGTAATCTTGCGCGATTCGTTCGAAGTGAGTTCTTGAATAATAGTATTGATCGAACGAGACCATTTTATCTGAACAGTAGTATTTGCATGCTCAAACTGGTCCTGGTATTTAGCTTTACCCCAAGTCTTAAGCGGAGATGTTATGCCCTTTAGCAGCTCCTTCCATTCAGCATCTGATAAATAACCTCTGGGGTTCCCTTGCGCGTCCTGCGTATTTTTGCCCGACGCGTAGTCGCGGTCGTATTCGCCTTTTTCGCCGCGCAGGTGGTCGAGGTTGACGGCCGCGGCCGATATCTTCGGCAACAGCCCTTTCATGAGCGGCATATTTGTAAAATACGTAGGATCTAAAACATATGAAGGATCCGCGCACGCTGTTTTGAAGAGCCTGTCCATATCATTCACAATACTACCGTTCTCTACTTGCCATGGCAGGCCGCATAGAACGCCTATCGCGTGGGAGAGCGAGGAATCGATAGCCGACCTTGTTTCGGACACCGCGTCTAGGATATCGGCGGCCCTTTGTGTTCTGATCGCTCCTTCCTCACCAGGTCTCTCGACCCAATTAAGGTACTCTCTGAACATATTGAACAGATTCTTCCCGGCGATGGGCAATGGATGAGCCTCTTCGTCAACAAAAATATATATACCGTTATTACTGGTATGCTCATTCACTTCTATCCGTTGACCGTTTTCGGTAATAACGGGCCGCGACTCGCCTTTTCTTACCTTTACAAGCACTATGCGTTGAGGCTTAAGTAAATCGCTTATTTTATAACGAAAAGCGCTGTCAATTTCATAAAAAGGCGTTCCTCTTGAAACAGCGAACCAGAAATTACCCGCTAAATTGCTGCCCGGTTTTATCTCTATATAGTTATCCGGGTCGGACATATGATCGGCTATCCATCTATCGATTATCTTTTCGTTCTGTTCGATATATCTATTAATAGCTTTCGTGTCCGCTTCTTTCATAGCCGGCAACGACTTCTCGTTGGAAAGCGCGCCGGATGCCTCTAATCCCTTATATTGCTTTTCGGTTAAGACACGTATCGGGAAACCGCCCTGCGCGTCATTCTGCATTTTGTATAAGGCATAGTACGTCCTTGGCGTTACGCCGGACGGATCCTTAATCCTCACCTTAATACATGTATATCCGGCAACCTGTTTCGGCTCACAGAAAAAGAATTGAATATTAGATGGATTAAATATAGTATTTTCTTTAACAGCGCGTTTAAAACGAGGCGTTTCACTTAACTTAAGCTGCGCTTCAAGGGCAATTTTTATGATCCCTATATCCTTATGTTCTATCCCGACTATGTCATCGGATATTAATGGCGCGGCGAGATTATCGGATTTAGGGCGAGCGAATAGTTCCTGGCCAAGCACGAGGTCCGCGGCTACGGTATTTAGCAGAAATGCGACTGAGACAACTGCGGAAATTATTTTATTCATCTTTTGCATTGTTATATTCTCCTTGCTATTTAGCCCGCAACACTATAGACGATTAGTAGGCACTAAATTTTCTACGAAAATTTAGTAGATTGCTTCGGCCCTTCGGGCCTCGCAATGACGAGTGAAGCAATCGCTTCGCTCGCAATGACGAGGGACTTTTTAATTCTTTTTATTATCAAAAAAAATTGCTTAGCGTCAGCCGCCAAGCATTTGATTTGATGACGAGTTGTAATTGTTATTAGTCTATCATGGAAAGAATGTTTGTCAAGCGATTTCAAGCTAACTTTTTGATATCTTAAAATCTAGTTTGACCTATAAAGATTCCGCGAACGAAGTGAGCGAAACCTTTACATAAAAGGGGTCTGACCCCTTTTATTCGATGCGGGGAAAGAGAGGAGCGGACTTGTTGATTTTGTCGCCGGGTTTTAGGACTTTTTTATCATCACAGATGCCGAGCTGAGTCATCATGGCCTTGGCTGTGCCGGGCATAAACGGAGATATAGATATCGCGACTATCCGGAGAGCGTCGAGAAGCGTATAAATAAGAGTCGCCAGCTCATCAGTCTTCTTCTCTTTCGCGAGCGTCCACGGCTTCGAGTCTTCTATTAATTTATTCGCAACGTTTATAACTTCCCATATCTTAACGAGGGCTCCCGCGAAATCGAGCTGCGGCATCGCTTTATCAAGCTCGTCCGCCAGCGCAATAGCTTTTTCTTTCAATAAATCTATACGCTGTACGCTATACGCTGTACGCTGTACGTTAGGCACTTTTCCCTCAAAATACTTCTCCACCATCGTCAACGTCCGATTAAGCAGGTTCCCGATATCGTTTGCCAGGTCGCTGTTATATCTCGTCACAAGAGCCTCTTCGCTAAAAGTACCGTCAAGCCCGAATGGAACCTCTCTCAATAAGAAATAACGGTACGCGTCTATGCCGTATCTGTCTATAAGAGCGGCGGGATCCACTACGTTGCCCTTAGACTTCGACATCTTCTCGCCCTTCACTATCCACCATCCATGGGCAAATATGGTCCTGGGAGGAGCGAGCCCCAACGCATGGAGCATGATGGGCCAATAGACGGCATGGTGGCGCAGGATATCCTTACCTATAATATGGAAGTCTGCCGGCCAGTACTTATTGAGGCGCCCGGCATCACCCGGATATCCGATGCCGGATATATAATTTATCAGAGCGTCGAACCAGACATAGGTAACAAAATTTTTATCAAACGGGATCTCTATGCCCCACGACATACGGCTCTTTGACCTCGATATGCATAGGTCGTGAAGCGGCTCTTTCAGGAATCCGAGAACTTCGTTCTTCCGGAAATCCGGTTTTATGAAACCTGTGTTGGAGTTTATGTAATCTATGAGCCAATTCTGGTATTCGGAGATCTTGAAAAAGTAATTTTCTTCGTCCAGCTTTTCAAGGCGCCTTTTGCAGTCCGGACAGAGGCCGGCATCGCTTTGAGCTTCCGACCAGAATGTCTCGCATGGAGTGCAGAACCAGCCCTTATATATCTTTTTGTATATCTTACCGTCTTTATATAGCTTGTCTAAGACCGCCTGAACCGCCTTTATATGATAATCATCGGTGGTTCTTATGAAGCAGTCGTACTGTATGCCGAGCTTCTGCCATAGCTCTTTGAAGACAGGGACTATCTCGTCCACAAACCTCTTCTCTTCTCCGGTCTTGAACCCGCGCGCGAGCGTGGCCTTCTCTATCTTCTCACCATGCTCATCGGTGCCGGTCATGAAGAATACGTCACAGCCTTTCATGCGATAAAATCTTGAAACCGTATCTACGGCGATATTAGTGTAAGAATGTCCTATATGGGGCTTGGAGTTTACGTAATACAGCGGGGTCGTGATGTAAAACTTCATAGGCTGTCTGTTTATTGGGTTTGTTGCGTTGTTTGAGTTTATTGCGTTAACCCTATAAACGCAATAAACCCTATAAACACAATGAACTTACTTGTAAGGTACTTCAATTAAGTTGCCGTCTTCGAGCTCGACGGTCACCGATCGTTTAATCGCGTTTATGCCTGTGACTTTACCGTTACCTTTTTCAGTCTTTAAAATATCTCCCTCTTTCGGCGCGCCTTTCATCAGCTCTTTGTAGATCTTATGCTCGTAGCTTAAACAGCACATCAGCCTGCCGCAAAGCCCCGATATCTTTGTCGGGTTGAGCGGCAGATTCTGCTCCTTCGCCATCTTGATAGTGACCGGCTCAAAATCCTTTAAGAATGCGGCGCAGCACAGGACCCTGCCGCACGGCCCGAAACCTCCGAGCATCTTCGCTTCATCGCGCACGCCTATCTGCTTTAGCTCTATCCTGGCCTTGAAAGCGGCGGCCAGATCCTTGACGAGGTCTCTAAAATCTATCCTGCCTTCCGCCGTGAAGTAAAACATAATCTTGGAGCGGTCGAAAGTGAATTCGGCGTCTATAAGCTTCATCGGGAGGTGGCGCTCGCGTATCTTCTTAGAGCATGTATCCATGACCTCTTTGATCTTCTTCTTGTTCTTATCTATCTGATGCATATCCCAGGGGTTGGCCTTGCGGATCACCTTCTTTAGGGGTTCCGCAACATCGGAATCCAATATCACTTCGATCTCTGATATCGTCTGCCCGTAATCCTGCCCTCTGTCGGCTTCGACCACTACGAAGTCTCCTGCCTTGAACTTCAAGCCGTTCGTCGAATAGTAGGAGATCTTGCCGGCATCCCTTAATCTTACCTGTATCACTTCGTACATTTGTGCCTCGCTATAGCCTATCTTGTCGTGCGTATTGCGTATTGCGTATTGCGTTTATTTTTAGCCCCAAAACACTCATGGCAAGCTTTTGATTCGCATTTTGATCTAAATAGGAGATTGTAGAAATTGTATCGCTTATAACGTATTCGAGATCCTCAAAGCTCAATTTCTTTGCTTCGTTAGAGATAGAATCTATTTTATCTATATTTACAAGCATATAATCCCGAGCGCCGGCTTTCATCTTCAATATATCGCTGTACCAGGCCAATATCATATCCAGATATACCTTTACATCCTCTTTCGGTATATCATCAAAATCAAAATCGGCCCTGGAACCTGATACTATTTTGTTGATGAGCAATGACCTCTTTGTAAATATATCTTCCTCTTTAAATTTCAGCGCTTCTCCCAGCCTGCCGCCCGACAGATGCGATAGTGTATGGGCATCCGCCGGAGAGAGCGAATACTTCATGGTCAGTATCTCCTCTACCTCCTTCAGTTTAAGCGGGAAGAACTTTACCACCTGACAGCGCGAAACTATAGTATGAAAAAGCGATTTTGTATTTTTTGTCAGCAATATGATGACAGAATCGGCCGGCGGCTCTTCCAGGGTCTTTAAGAGAGCGTTTGCCGCTTCGTGCTTCATGTATTCGGCGCTTTCTATCATATAGACTTTCTTATGTGCTTCGAATGGCTTTAGATATACGTCCCTGATAAGGGCACGCACGTCCTCTATCTTTATCGACCCTTCGACTTTGCTCAGGGTCGATGGTGAGCCCCTCGACTTCGCTCGGGACAGTTCGAGAGACAGTGAGCCTGTCGAACTGCTCCGTCGAACCATCGAAGCGCCTTCTTCCTTGGGTTTCAAGATAAAAATGTCGGGATGCTTCGACGAGTCTATCTTTTTGCACGAGGCGCATTGATCGCATGGTTCGCCGGATTTAACGCTGCCGCAGTTAAGAGTCTTTGCGAAGTTGATGGCGGCGAGCCGCTTGCCTACTCCATCGGGTCCTGAGAATATATAGGCGTGCGATATCCGGTTATTTCTCAATGAAGCCTTTAGATAGCCGACAGCGCTATCTTGGCCTTTCAAACTTTCGAAGGACAATCTCCACCTCGCGCCTTATCTTTGCCTGAACTTCCGGTATCCGGCCGGACACTTTCACTCTTTTTATCCTGCCGGGATACTGCTTCGAAAGCCTCAGATACCCGGCCCTCACTCTTCTGTGATAAGAGAGGTCTTTCTTCTCCATCCTGTCGATGCCTTTTTTACGCGCCCGCCTCAGGCCTTCGGACGTATCTATATCCAGAAGCATGGTCAGGTCCGGTACCACGCCGGCCGTCGCTACTCTATCGAGCGTCCTTATGGCCTTCAGATCGACACGGCCGCCATACCCCTGATAACTGAACGTGGCATCGCTGAACCTGTCGCTTATCACTATGCGGCCTCTGTCGAGCGCCGGCCTTATTATCTCTTTCACTATCTGGGCGCGGCATGCCTCGAACAAAAAAAGTTCTGCCAGATCCGATATGCGTATTTCCGGCGAATCTAAAAGCACCTTTCTTACCGCCTCACCGAGCTTAGTACCGCCCGGCTCACGCGTGTGCACGCAGGGATAGCCCTTATTCTCAAGATATTCGGACAAGAGTTTCGAGTGGGTGCTCTTGCCGCAGCCCTCGATACCCTCGAAGGTTATGAATACGCCTCTCTTTATCCTTCGACTTCGCTCAGGATAAAGACCCTGAGCCTGTCGACGGTTTCGACTTAGCTCACCATCGACCCTGAGCCTGTCGAAAGGTCGAAGGGTCTTTAATTTCTTGGTCGCCATTCTGTTTTGCCTTCTTTAGTATCTTCTAAAACTATACCTTTATCAAAAAGTTCCTTTCTTATTTGATCTGCTTTCTTAAAATCCTTTTCCTGCCGCGCCTTATTCCGCTGCTGGATTTTATCCTCAATTTCTTCAATTTTGAATATATTCACTATGCTTAAATCACCCCATTTAGGATCATGATTATTAAGCTTATTCAAAGACAAGCCTAAAATTTTTCCCAACTCCCTGATGGTATTAATACCATGCTGCACCGCGGCCTCTGCCTCCGGAGTTTTTTTACCCCCCAATATACGATTACAATATCGGGCTATTTCATAAATTGATGCACGCGCGACCGGCATATTAAAATTGTCATCCATGCCTCTTATAAATTCATTCTTAAAAACATCTATATACTCTCTGTTTTTTTCTGCCAATTTAGACAGGTTTCGTATATTTTTATCTGCCTTTAAAGTCTCGAGTAGCCCATGTATCGCTGTTTTTGAGTCGTTCATGGCTTTTTCTGAGAAATCTATAGGCCCGGAGTAGTGCGCTGTTAAAAAGAAATCTTTTAGTATGTCTGACGATGCTTCTTCGGGGTACTTTTCCAGCATGCTCTTAATGGAGATAAAATTCCCGAGCGACTTCGCCATCTTCTCGTTATTGATGGTCAATAGGCCGTTATGTATCCAGTACCTGGCAAAGGCCTTACCGGCGCCTTCAGACTGAGCTATCTCGTTCTCGTGGTGCGGAAATATAAGGTCGACTCCTCCGCCGTGGATATCGAATTCATCTCCGAGTATATCGGAGCTCATCGCGGAGCATTCTATATGCCAGCCGGGCCGACCGGCTCCCCAGGGGCTACCCCATGAAGGCTCGCCTTCTTTGGCCTTCTTCCATAACGCAAAATCCAGCGGGTCTTTCTTAATCTGCCCTGCCGCAACTCTCGCGCCTGCTTCCATCTTCTCTATATTCTGATTCGAGAGCTTTCCGTAATCTTTAGCTTTCTTTATATCGAAATAGACGTCGCCGGCCGACTCATAGGCGCATCCTTTTTCTATTAAGATGCCGATAAACTTTACCATCCTGGGTATATATTCAGTCGCCAGAGGCTCTTTGTCCGGCCTGCCTATCCTCAGAAGATCCATGTCTTCATGATACGCGTCGAGGTATTTTTTGGAGATCTCTTCCGAATCCTTAGACTCCTTCTTAGCTTTTTCAATGATCTTGTCGTCAACGTCCGTCACGTTCCTTACAAATGTCACTTCGTACTTTCCGGAGAGATAACGGCGGATCACGTCGAATATATACGCGCTCCTGGCAGGGCCGATATGTGGTTCATCATAAACGGTAGGGCCGCAGACGTACATACCTACTTTATTTTTTTTAGGGGAATGAATTCTTCTTTGCTTCTCGTGAGGGAATTA
>JAPLMG010000093.1 GCA_026387165.1 Candidatus Omnitrophota bacterium | reverse complement strand
GACCGGTATGTCGTTCTTTGCGGCGAGTTTATAAACTTCTTCTGCCGCGTCGCAGGCTATCGCGCCGCCGCCCACGTAAAGGATCGGCCTCTTCGATTCACCGATGGCCTTGGCCGCCCGCTTTATCTGTCCGGGATGGCCGCTATATGTCGGATTGTATCCGCGTATCCGGACTTTTCTGGATAATCGAATTCCGTCTCCTGCATCTGTATGTCCGACGGAATATCCACCAGTACCGGGCCGGGCCTTCCCGTAGAAGCGATGTGGAAGGCCTCTTTCATTACCCTTGCCAAATCCTTAACATCCTCGACAAGAAAATTATGTTTAGTGATGGGCCTTGTAATGCCGGTGATATCGGCCTCCTGAAAAGCGTCATTGCCTATCAGAAAACTCTTCACCTGTCCGGTGATGGCGACCATCGGTATCGAATCCATATAGGCAGTTGCTATGCCCGTAACGAGATTTGTGGCGCCGGGTCCCGATGTAGCCAGGCACACACCGACCTTACCTGTAGCTCTTGCATAACCGTCGGCCGCGTGCGCCGCCGCCTGTTCATGCCGGTTCAGGATGAATTTTATCGGAGCGTCGTAAAGCTGGTCGAATATCGGCAGGACCTGTCCACCCGGATAGCCGAACATGACTTCGACGCCCTCTTTCTTGAGGCACTCTATCAGTATTTTCGCGCCGGTCATTTTCATGAGTAAAAACTTACGCCTGTTTGTTGTGCTTATAGCGTTTGTTGCGTTTTTTGCGTTAAAATGTCAAACCCAATAAACACTACAAACGCAATAAACGCAATTAGCTCTTAAGAATGGCGCCTTCAGATGCCGATGAAACAAGCTTGGCATAGCGCGCTAAATATCCTTCTCTCTCTTTTATCTCCGGAGCGTGCCATTTCGCGAGACGCGCCTTTATTTCGGCACCGCTTAATTTTAACTCAATCTTCCTATTTGGAATATCGAGTGAGATCTCATCGCCATCTTCCACTATAGCGATAAGGCCGCCAACTTGCGCTTCGGGTGAGATGTGTCCGAGACAGGGGCCTTGCGTTCCTCCTGAGAACCTGCCGTCGGTGATCAAAGCGACTCTGTCAGACAGTCCCAATCCGACTATCGCGGCTGTAGGAGAGAGCATCTCTCTCATCCCCGGCCCGCCCTTCGGCCCTTCATATCTGATGACAAGGCAATCGCCCTTCTTAACAAGGCCGGCCATAATGGCCTGCATGCATAACTCTTCGGAATCGAAGACACGCGCATGGCCGGTGAATTGCATCATAGTCTTTGAAACAGCCGTCTGCTTTATGACGCTTCCCTCCGGCGCAAGGTTTCCTTTCAATATTGCTATCCCGCCTTCGGTATGGTACGGATTTTTAATATCGCGTATAACATCCTCATCCAATACTTGAGCATCATTGGCTATCTGGCTTATCGTCTTTGAACTGCATGTCATGACATCGTTAAGCATATTCTTCATGCGCTTCATTATTGCCGGAATGCCGCCGGCGTATTCCAGATCCTCCATGAAGTCTTCTCCGCCCGGAAGAATATTTGTAATATGCGGCGTCTGGCGCGATATAGAATCAAAAGTATCTATCGTTAACGGCACCTCAAATTCCTTCGCTATCGCCAATAGATGCAGAACTGTGTTGGTGGACCCGCCGAGAGCCATGTCCACTTTAATGGCATTCTCGAACGCTTCTTTTCTCATTATGGTGCGCGGCAAAATATTCCTTCGCACTAAATTAACTATCTTTTCACCGGATTCCTGTGCGATCCTGTCCTTCTTTGCCGAAACGGCCATAGCCGTAGCGCAGCCGGGAACGCTCATGCCGAGCGCCTCCGTGATACAGGCCATGGAGTTGGCCGTGTATAATCCCTGGCATGCTCCCGCTCCGGGACATGCGCACATTTCAAAGTTATTAAGCTCTTCCTGTGAAATATCGCCTTTTCTAAACCTGCCAACAGCCTCAAATGTATCTTTAACGAGCGACAGGCGCCTGCCTTTATAATTTCCGCTCATCATGGGCCCTGCCGTAACAAAGATCGATGGGATATTGAGCCTTCCGGCGGCCATAAGCATACCGGGCGTGATCTTATCGCAATTGGTCAGGCAGACCAGCCCATCGAAGCAATGCGCCTTCACGATCGTCTCGACCATATCGGCGATCAATTCGCGCGAGGCAAGCGAATACTTCATCCCGTTGTGACCCATAGCGATGCCGTCGCAGATGCCGGGGATGCCGAAGAAAAAAGGCACACCGCCTGCCATGCATATTCCCCGCTCAATAAAACGCTCAAGCCGGTCCATATGTATGTGGCCCGGAATGATATCGGTTCTCGAAGTGGCTACCGCTATGAACGGCTTCGCCATATCGTCTTTTGATATGCCTGTAGCGTATAATAGGCTCCTTGCTCCTGCCCTCTCAACACCCTTCTTGATCTTATCGCTCTTCATAAATTCATCCTTTGCGTAGTCACTCCGTCATTGCGAGCCCTGCACCGGAGCGGCGAAGCCGCGACTGGTACAGGGCGAAGCAATCTCGGTACATCAGGCTAAAATTATATACTATACCTTTATAAGGTGTCAATTGATTTAAATAGGGAAAAGCTGAAAATTACGCTGCGACGAGCGTCTTCTTTGCGTTGCGGTAGATCTCTTCCAATACTGCGAGGTCTATAGGAGTGATAGGCAATAGCTTTATCAATTTCTTTAAAGCGCGCATAATATCGTTTATGCTTCCTGTAACCATCTCGATAAGGTCGTCTTCCGTGAGGTCAAACCCCTTCACGACGGAGTCACTACATAGGACTCTGAACTGATCCAAGGTCTCGGTTATGAATTCCCTGTCAACTTTGCTGCCGGCTATCTTCATGAGCCGCAGGCCTAAGACGGTACTGCGGATAAGCCCTGACAGGTCCTTGCCTTCATTATCCATGCCTACAGGCATCAATATCGTATTGGCGGGGCTCAGGGTGTAATCCCCTATCTTACCCACAAGATCCTGCTGCTTCAGGTCCTCGTCCTTGCCGGTCACGAAAAGCGTGAGCGTATTTGCGCGGATCTTTTTTGCGCTAAAATCCTTCTTCTCCAGATTGTAATCGTCATATGTAAAGGATTTGCCGCTTATCGAGTAAAGCTCTACGACGATATCTGTCATAACGCCGCCTGGTGTTTTCTGTAATATGGACAGAAATGACGCGGCATTCGCTTTGCCGACGGCATCCACATACTCTATTGCCGCAACGAAACGGGCCTGTTTTTCATCGAGATAATCGGCGACTGCCGCTTGAATGATCGCGCCTGTCTCTCGATAATTGTCCGTGCCCGGCCCTTCGTCGCGGTACGAGGCGCCTTCAGCCGCAGCATGTGCGGGGATAGGATGATCTTTCAGTCCTGTAGATACCGTAAAAACCGGTGTTTCTTCTATTGGAGAATTAGAATTTACTTTCAAAATTTCACTTCTAATTATCTCACGATCTGCGGCTGTAATAACTATCCCGAGTTCGGGCAAAATCTCATCTAAAAGAACTGCTGTATTTTCAAAGGCGTACAACAATGCGCTGCTATGGCCATTTTGGTCTAATATTTCCCGCCTATCTTTCCAATAATCCGCAATATTTTGCCCAGTCCAATATGAGCCGTGAGGTTCAAAGAATATTTCTTTATTCGATGAATAAAAATCAAAATATCTATCCCTTACTTTTACTTGAAAAGTTTCCCTTAATGCTATTTCAGGAATTAATTTAAAATACAAAAGAATTATAGCTGTATCCCTCTCTAAAATAGAGCTAAAAGAAACGCCGCTATAAGAGCATCTGTGAGCACTGTTAGACTGCCATATGGCGGCAGGGTCAAGCCCTGCTGCCATAAGAGCATTGTCCCAACTGTTATATATTCTAATAGCCTCTTTATAAAGCGCTTTGCCGCTTCTCATAACTCCAAATATCCTTTTTAATAACCGTTTTGTCAGGGGAGAAAAATCTTTCTGAATGGCTATTGAATTTAAGCTTATCTCGTTGTTTTAAAGCTCTTTGATGGCATCCGGTATTTTTCTTCGGACTTCATCGGTCCAATCAAACCGTATTCTTATGTCTTCGGACGCAAAGCCTGATGCTATAAGGGCGTTGTCCCAGTCGCCGTACGCCTTGGAAGCTTGTCTATAAAGCCCCCTGCCGGTTCTGTCGATTCCAAATACTTCCTCCAATAATCGCGTTGTCTCGGAGGAGGTATCATTAAAAATCGCCACAGCATTTAAGTCAACACCGTTATCATAAAGATCATTTATTGCGTCGGGTATTTTCGCGATCTCCCCATCGCTCCATTTACCATTATTAATTCTTATTACTCCCGGATCAAGGCCTCCCGCTATTAAAGCATTATCCCAGCTAGTGTATATTGGCAATGCCTGCTGATAAAGCGCTCCTCCTGTTCTTGCGGTACCTAATACCTTTTTTAACAATTGTGACGTCTCCGGAGCAGTATCGGTAGAAATAGCCGTGGCATTTAAATCAACGCCATTATCGTAAAGATACCTGATGGCTTCATGTATTTTGCTTTTCTCTTCCACCGTCCAGCCAGCGGGATGCTTTCTTATTTTTTCAGGATCAAGCTTTGCTGCTCTAAGCGCCTCATCCCATGTTTTATAGACAGCCGAGGCTTTGGAGCAGAGCGCTTTTCCTGTCCTGGCAATCCCAAAAACATCCTTTAACAATCTCGCAGTTTCAGGAGTAGTATCTCCGGCAATTGATCTATGATTCAGATCAACCATACTATCGTAAAGCCTTTTAATCGCTATTGGTATATTTGCGACCTGCTCGGCTGTCCAAGCTTCTGGCCTGTTCCCTTGTTCGCGATACTTATCATTCTCCGTGCCCGGCCCTTCGTCGTGATATTGAGCATCTCCGCCGGCCCTTGCAGACCTTCCGAGATCTATCGTACACGGATCCGGCACTCTATTTTGCGGATCGCCCTGATATCTAAATTGGCCCGGCACTCGATTGAGCTCTTCGTCTTTGGATCGTCCGAGTATATTAAACAGGCCGCCGAAAGTCGTACCGGGGTTGATAAAAATTGTGCGTAATTTCTTACTTGCCGGTATTATATTTACGCGAAAAGAGCGCTTATGGGTTATGTCGTCTTTGATGATATCTATTCTCTCGCGTAACTTCGCGGATGTCAGCCCTATCGAAGACGTATTCTTTAAACTCTTGAGCCCGCGCAGTATGCCTTGAGCCATTCTGATCTCGACTGCTATGCGTTTATAGCCCGGCTCAACCGGGGCCGTTTCAAAATATTTCTCTTCCAGCTCCTGTAATTCCAGCTCCACGCCCTCGTAATCTTTCTTACTGAGTATCTCCTGTATATTATCCAACCTTCTTTGCATATCTAGGTCGCGTACTTTGTTATATATAGACGCCGCGCGGCTTTTAACGTTTGGCACCATGCCGGTTATCGTTGTGATCCTGTCCTCGAGGTACTCTGCTGCTTTTCCGATATTTTTCTTTGCCGCTGTAAAATCATTATTACCTATAAAGCCCATAACCGGCTTGAGCGATTCATGCGCAAACTGTTTTGGCTTGACCTTGCCATCCCCTGTCCACTGAAAGACTTTATCAAGCCCCTTTAAGATGATCTGTCTGTCTGCCCTGGACAATCTACCTTTTTTTACCGCGATAGCGAGCCTTCCCGCGTAATACTCGAGGTTTGTCTTATTCCTCATAACGATCGCGTAATCCGACTCGCAGCCCGCTAGAGTATGTATCTGGCCGCGGAGGGCTTTTTCAATGCTTGCGTATTCTATTTCCTGGATGGTCACCTGCTTGGGGAATTTAATAAGGGAAACAATAGATTTTATTCTACGGGAGACGTCTTCAATAACATCTTTCGGCGGGGCGTGCGCGTCGGGCAGGCCATCTATTATCCGCCTCAAAGCCGTGATCTCGGACACTATATCTTGATAACGCTCAATAACGGTCATCCGCTGCTGCTTATAAAGCGCCGCCAGCATTTCAAGTTTTTCTTTCGCCCGGGATATCTCCCCTCTTTTTATCCGGAGCCTTATCTGATCGAGCGTTATATGGGCGTTTATCCATCTATGCTGGCGTATGGTGACCTTCGGATCCTCGTCTTTTGACACGGCGGGTTGGATCTCAACATCCAGATCCTTTAGCCTGAAAGTCCTGATAAGATTGCCCAGGTGGTCCGACGTCTCGAACTGTTGTATCTTTTTGCGAGCGCGTAGGCGTTCCACGCGGTAGTGCAGTTCGGTTTCAAGCTGTATAAGATTATTTAACACTCCATCAAGCGTTTTTATTGCGGCGTTTTGCGTCATTTTATCATTCGGCAATCCGGATCTCCTGTTGACAAACATGCCTGCTACTTTAATGCCGACCTTTGCTAGAAGCATGTTGAGCGCTATACTATCCCTGTTAAGATGGCGCAATTTATTCCATGCCTGCGCGTCATTCGCCTCGTCGATCTTCTTATACAGATCGTCGTGCATCTCCCAAAGGCCTGCCAGGGAATCTCTGTAGAATTTTATCTCTTTCACCTCTTTTGTTTTTATGGATACCTGGCCGTACAGCGTTGCAAGATTTTGCAGGAATATTTTTCTCCTCGCCTCAAGAGCATCAAGGCCTTCTTTTGTGGCGGATTTCATACTATCGGAGTGTATGCGATCTCCCGGGCGCCCGGCCCTTCATCGCGGTAACCGGCATCGCCTCCCGCGAACACGTCGCTGCCTTTTTCGGTCGCGTCGCCTTGCGGCGACGCTGTAGGCTTTCTTTGATAAGCAGGCGTCGTATCGATACCAGCCCTTTTTCTTTTTATGAAGAACTCTTCATTTATCATGAGCGCGAGCCGGATCGCTTTTTCCAGTCTTTTTGGATCATTAAGCAATGCCGGGAATTCGTTCCTTGCCTGCACGGCATAGGGATTTGTTATATTCGAGTCAAAGACCCAGTATTTCAACCGGTATTCAAGGATGTTGTTGTCATATTTGATCTTTTCTGAGGATAATTTATATGAATGCAGGTACCAGAGCCACATAGCGTCATCCACAAGGCTATATCTTCTCCCGACAAAATTTGCCATCCATTCATCGTCAGAATAACCGAATCTGCCGTCCTCCGTAAAAAAACCGTGATTCAGACCTTCGCGCCCTTTGAGTTTAAATTCATGCATGGCCACGCGGTAAGCGATAGAATCGGCCAGGTCTATCCACCTGGTCACCCCGTCCTCGAATGTTTCATTAAATCCTATTCCGGAGTTTTGAATATCCTGATAATCCAATATGAACTCCGGATGAACGGTCAACAGCCCGTCTTCGGTCAACTTGCAGGTAGGATATTGCTTTCTGGCGACTTTGTAAGCGTCCACGCAAAGCGTGACAAATTTTTCAAGGCCGGACTTTTTGATGATATGCGCGAATATGTCCATGATATCGCGCGGCGCGGGCAGAGCGGGAATTGCTTCGGGCCTGTTTATCCTGTATATTTGCCTACTTAAAGATGGCGTCAATTTGCTTGTCGGGAAAATAAGGCTGGCTCCCGAAAAAAGAAAACTCAATAGCCCGGCATCACGCCTGAAATATCTTATAAGGACCCTGTCATTGACAACTATGTGCATTTCATCGCCGTACTCAATATAACGGGCGCTTTCGAATCCTTTGTCGGTTGCCTTCAAGCGCGCCCAGTCCTTTATATCCTCAAGTTTGATATCGCGTCCATATGAAGCTCTCTTTTCAATAGTTTCACATATAAGCGCTGCCTGAAAATTGGCCTGTTTTTCGATCTCTGACAACAGAAGCTTCGGGGCAAGTTTCGTATTTTGGGATTGAAACGCAGAAGATAATAGAGCATCCGCAGATATGACATTATTTAGCATGAAGGCAGATAGCAATATCAATGCCGTTATCCCACGGACTATATATGGTTGGCTTTTTGTTGTCATAATTTAGTATTAGTATACCACAGGTACTCGTATAGCATTCGATAATTACTTAACTTTTTTATGTTCTAACAAATTTAAAATAATGAGCTTGGAAATTTTTGTACATGGGAAAATTAGCGGTTATAGATGCGCGGAACGCGGTTGGAAATGCCGCAGATAAAGTCGTAGGCTATTGTTCCCGCCAGCCTGGCAAGCTTTTCGATGTGTATTTCGTGCCTTCCCTGCTTACCGATCAATACCACCTCATCGCCTATCTTCACCCCCCTGATATGGCCCACGTCTATCATGGTCTGATCCATTGTGATCTTTCCGACGACCGGCGCGTATTGGCCGCGTATCAGAACCTCCGCCTTATTGGAGAGGCCCCTGTGATAGCCGTCGGCATAACCTATCGGGAGAGTGGCTATTTTGGTGTGTCTCTGCGAAATAAAAGTCCTGCCGTAACTTATCGAACGCCCCGGGGGTATATCCTTCAAGAATACCACCCGCGTCTTCAGCGACAAGACCGGTTTTAATTTTATCAACTTCGGGAATGTATGCTTAGGATACATGCCGTAAATTATTAATCCTGGCCTGGCTAAATTAAGGTGCGCTCTCTTATAATCTACGGTAGCTATGGAATTGGCCGCGTGTCTTAAAGGTATCTTTATCCAGTTTTTTTCAATAGACGTCAGAAACCTTTCAAAAGATTCCATCTGATAATCGGTAAAGAATTCGTCACGGCCCGCGCTTGAAAAGTGCGTGTAGATGCCTTCCAGCATAACGCTTTTTTCCGCGGCGGCCTCTTTTACAAAATCGAGAGCGTCCTCATGCCATACGCCGATGCGGCCCATTCCCGTATCGACTTTTATATGAACTTTTATTTTTGTTCCCCGTTCTTCGTTCTTCGCCAGAGCCTTGATCTCTTTTAATATCTCGTGGCTGCATAATGTCAATGTGATGTCGCGATCCTTAGCTATCTTCACTTCTTCCGGAAGCACTGAGCCGAGGATCAGTATGGGGGTCTTTATGCCATGGTCTCTCAGGCGCACGGCCTCATCGGTCGTCGCCACTCCGAGATAGTTGACTCCCATCCCCTCGAGGACCTGCGAAACCTCCACGGTACCATGGCCATATGCGTTTGCCTTCACAACCGCCATCATCTGGACATCTTTTCCGGCAAGCCGCTTCACTTGTATATAGTTGTGCTCCAGAGCCTTTAAGTCCACATCGGCCCATGTCGGACGATACCGCGCCCTGGTTACTCCGTTCCTGGTCTTTACGGCAATGCTTGTCATACTGCGCTATTGACTTTCATATTGATACGTTGTCCAGTATTTCGCCGGATGTAATAGCAGGCTCATTTTCCCGTTATGTCGCATTCATGAGAGTATAGATACAGCGGCTCCAGATCCTCCGCCTTGACAAATTTCTTATTTCTAAAATATTCAGCGCCGAGCCTCGCTACCACTTCTGCCTTAGGATGCCATCCGCCTTCGCATCCAATAAAAAATAGAGCGGGTGCTTCGGCGGATGGCCCGCCGAAGCATCGGACAGCTTGCTTATTGAATGCAAAGGCGGGCCAATCCTTATTTATGATTTTTGCGGGTACTGCCATTGAACAGCCCAAATTCTCCGCGGGGGGTACTAACACCCAACTATTAATAGAGCGGGTTTCCTGATCCCCCCATCCCCCACGATCGAATTTGGGCGCCCGTTCAATGTCACCCGCAAAAATTTGCCCCATAGCGTCGCCCAGGAACAGAACATTATATCTCATAGCCTTGATCTTTTTCAACAGATCCGCTACCGGAAGCAATAAATATTTCGATAACCTCTTAAGAGATTTCCCATCGGACTTGTACAAACATGCGTACACTTTATTCTTTCTCGCGTCGAGCACTGGGCATACCACTCCTTTAAAACTTTTCGCGTTCTCCGCGATCACATCGAGCGTCGGCACCGCGACTATTCTTTTTTTCAGCGCATATGCTAAACCTTTCACGACCGTGACGCCTATACGAAGCCCGGTAAATGAGCCGGGGCCTATGCTTATGGCAAAACAATCTATCTTACCGATATTTAACTTTGCTTTTTTAATCAATTTTTCTATCGTGGGAACGAGCAGAATCGAATGCCTTCTGTCTGCTCTCTTATGAAATTTCACTATAAGGCGGCCATCTTTTAATATGGCGAGGCTCAGGTAATCCGTCGATGTATCTATCGCTAAAATTATCATAATTTCAATTGAAATATATTGAAATTTATTGAAATTAAGAAATTAATCGTCCACGTCACTAACAACAAATTTCTATCAGTTTCTATAAATTTCTACTAATTTCTACTCTCCTACTATTCTCATCAACCACCGTTAATTTCACTTCTATATATCTCTTAGGCAGTATTTCGCGAATCTTATCCGCCCATTCTATCACGGTAACGCCGTCACCATAAAAATATTCTTCGTAGTTCATGTCGTCGAAACCGGAATGGCCGTCTAACCTGTAGAGATCGAAATGATAGAGCGGGAATCTGCCCTCATACTCTTTTATTATGACGAATGTAGGGCTGTTGACATAACGCGAGTTCTTGACGCCGAGCCCTTTGGCAACGCCCTTTGTAAATACGGTCTTGCCCGCGCCAAGATCTCCTATGAGCGCGACGCAATCGCCCATCTTTAAGCCTTTGGCGAATTTTGCGCCGAGCGCCATGGTCTCTTCAACACTCTTCGAAATAATTTTCATCTTTTTGCCAATCCGTCATTGCGAGTCCTGCACCACAACCGTAGCCCAGGCTTAAGCCTGGGCTACGGTTGTGGATAACTTAAAATGCAAATATCCTTTTATCTTCATCTCTTCAACTTTGCCATCTCCCCTGACGATCCTGCAGCCATCCTTCTTCGCGGTGATCTCGCCTATTATAGAGACCGGCGTCCCTATCCTTCTTAGGGCTGTCCTGCAAAGCTCTTTCGCCTCTTCAGCGCCCATGGTAAAGAGAAGCTCGTAGTCTTCGCCGTCATAAAGCGCATTACTTACTAAAGACGCATCCCTTGAAAGCGGTATGGCGCTCTCGTAAACGCACGCCCCCACCCGGCTGGCATCGAGTATCCTGTTCAGGTCAAGCGCCAGGCCGTCGGAAATATCTATCATCGAATTTATTTTAAACTTTTTCAGGATCCCGCGGGCTTCATTCACTCTCGGCATAAAATTCAAGTGCTTACCTTTTATCGAACCGCCAAGAGAGCCCGTTACCAGAATAACGTCTCCGATCCTCGCGCCGCTTCGTAAAGCGAGCTTCTTCTTTTCGACTTCGCCTATCAGCGAGACGTCTATGACTATATTTTTGGATCCGGCCATATCGCCGCCCACAATATTTACGCCAAATCTATCGGCGATGCTTTTGAGGCCTCTGCAGATACCGTCCGCGACCGATAGCTTCTGCCCGGGCGCGATCGCCAAAGACACGACCGCGTATTTTGGCACGCCTCCCATCGCTCCTATGTCGCTGATATTGCGGCCAAGCGCTTTCCATCCCGCTTGGAACGGCGTGGCCTTCCGTAAATCGAAATGCACACCCTCGATGGTCATATCGCAGGTATATAAAAGATATCTGTTCTTAGTCCATTTTATTACGGCGGCATCATCGCCGGGGCCCTTGATGACGGTTTTGTCGAGACGAAAGTCCTTTGACAATCGTCTTATCAAGTCTATCTCACTTAAATCTTTTATTCTCATATCTATTGCTCTTGTTACTTTAACCAGGTTAAAAAGCCCTCATTTTAACCTGGTTAAATTTGAAGTTAGATTTGAATACGGTCTCTTAAATATCCCCTTTTCCGTAATTATCGCCGTTATAAGCCTGTTCGGCGTTACGTCGAAGGAAGGATTGTAGACCTTCACATTCTTCGGCGCTATCAGTTTGCCCAGTACGCCCCTGACCTCGTTGCCGCTACGCTCCTCTATCGGTATCTCAAGACCTGTCTTTATATTGAAGTCGAACGTCGAGAGCGGCGCTACGACATAGAAAGGTATCTTGTGGTATTTTGCAAGCACCGCAAGTGAGTATGTCCCGATCTTATTTGCGGCGTCACCGTTGGACGCGATGCGGTCCGCTCCGACGAATATCATATCGATCTTTCCTTTTGCCATAAGGCTCGCCGCCATATTATCACAGATCAAAGTGGTATCTATGCCTTCGCGCATCAGCTCCCATGTCGTGAGCCTGGCGCCCTGCAGGAGCGGCCGTGTCTCATCGGCATATACTTTGATCGACTTACCCTGCCTCTTCGATTCAAAGAGAACACCGAGCGCTGTGCCGTAATCGGCCGTTGCCAAACCCCCGGCGTTACAGTGG
Source organism: Candidatus Omnitrophota bacterium (assembly GCA_026387165.1). Classification (GTDB taxonomy): domain Bacteria; phylum Omnitrophota; class Gorgyraeia; order 2-01-FULL-45-10; family 2-01-FULL-45-10; genus 2-01-FULL-45-10. The sequence goes on along the minus strand of JAPLMG010000093.1, from coordinate 886 downwards.
GTCAATATCCTTGAGCCATGCCTGACAAGCTTCGATCCGAATCGGGCCATGCGCCTGCAGCTCTTCATGTCTTCGCCTATTATCTTCAGCGCTTCCTTTAGTAATATATTTTTGATCCGGGCCACGGGCTTTAACCTGTTATCGCGGGCAACCTTCTCCATCCTCTTGAGCGCCCAGAAAAGATTTACCGCCGTAGGACGTGAAGATCCCAGATATTTGGAGGAATTTTGCAGCTCTTTAAAGAACTTATCGGACGTCCTTGCCTTCGATCTCTTTATGCCTATGACGATACCAAAAGCCCCGGCTATGCCTATTGCGGGCGCCCCGCGTATCTCGAGCTTCTTTATCGCCCGCCAAAGCCTGCGGATATCATCCGTGGAGACATATTTCAGCTTATGAGGCAGCAGCGTCTGGTAGCCGCCAGTCTTTTTACCGCGAGCCATATCCACCAAAAGGTTCACCCGCGTCACCCGTAAAAATTTCCTATCCCTCTTTGAGTAATTTTTCGCTTACTGACAATGGCGTAACCTGCGGTGGATACGCCTGAAGCGGCGTTTCCGCCTTTGGCGGATCCGCCAATCTTTGTGGCGGAAAAGAATTTTTACACCTTATGGCGTACTTCGACTTGGCTCAGTACGCCATCCTGAGCTTTTGTCGAAGGATGGCGGTACAGCAAAAAATTTAGATTCCTGAAAGAAGCTAAATTTTTGTAAAAATTCTTTCCGAATAAATTTGGATGCCTAATCACTGCTGTCCAAATTAGCGTTTTACCCTCGACGGAAAGGGCATTTTGAGATTCGATCTTTGCATACCCCTCACCCTATCCGGTTTTCATACAAAAACCGGATGCCTACTGCTTGTCTATATAGTTTTCCTACGGAAAACT
>JAPLMG010000221.1 GCA_026387165.1 Candidatus Omnitrophota bacterium | reverse complement strand
TGTTCGTAACATCCGCTCCTATACCTATTCTCAACATGGTGTAATAACGCGCTTCATAATCCTTTATGCAGAACACCTCATAAGGAAGCGCGTAGTGCCTTTTGACTAGGGGAGGCATATTCTTGTAGGCGTCCCCCGATTCCGAACCGTAGGGAACCCCGGAAGGGGCGTAGCCCTCCACCGCCGGGCTCATGATGACAAGGGCTTTACCTTTCAACGTTTCAGGGTGGTCGGTAAGGAGGTGGTAGAGCCATACGCTCATCACCTTCGATTTTTGTAGACGCGAGAACTTAGTTACGGGAATGAATTTAGGTTTGCTGGTAGTGCCGCTCGTTATGCCGAAGAATACGGTCTTTTCTTTCGTGAGCACTCCCCGGTCCCCCCTCATCATCTTCTTTATGTAGGGCCTTAGCGACTCGTAATTATTGACGGGGACTCTCTTCTGAAAATCCTCCACGGTCCTGATCGATGAGAATCCATACTCCTTACCGTACAGCGTATTCCTGTTCTTCCTTATGATCTTGAATAGCAGCTTCTTCTGCTGTTTAGCGGGATCTATGGTGCATCGGTCGAATTCGATGCTGTCGAATACGCGGGTTCTTATGAGGAGCTTGATGAGGTTCACCCCGCACCTTCTTTATTATTCATTCGTTTTAATCCTCTACGCCTTTAAATATCTGAATATTCCACACAACCAACATATTGAATTATTAGAAGGTGCGGGGTTCATTCTATCACATACTTTCTTAAAGTATCTTCCTTAACCGTCACACCAAGGCCGGGCTTATTTGAAGTATACCCTATACCTCTCCTTGGCGTCAAATCTTCTTCAATGATATCCTCTTTCAAGAGGAGCCTCGAATAGCCTCCCTCGAAATACGCGGGATTTTTTGATACCGCGGCCAGATGCATGGCGGCCGCGGTCAAGACCCCGGATTCACCGACATGGCAGCCTATCTGATAGCCCATCTCATAGTCCCGGGCTACCTTGATAATCTCCATGGACCTGAATATTCCGCCGCATTTGGAGAGCCTTACATTGAACATATCGCAGCCCTTTGTCTGGGCCAGCCTCAAGGCATCGCTTACAGTGCATAGAGATTCATCCGCCATCACCGGATCATGACAGAAGTCCGCCACTTCCTGCATCGCGTCGAAGTCGCCTTTGGGAGTAGGCTGCTCCACGCATGAGATATTGAACTGCCGGACCTTCTCTATCGTTTCCAGCGCCGCCCGGACATCCCACGCGCCATTGGCATCCACTCTTATGTCGGCGTTTCCGACAAGCCGCCTCACAAGATGAACCCTTGCTTCATCATTATCGGTCCCGACCTTTACCTTGAAGAATCTGTATCCTTTGGCTTTAAAATATATAGCGGCAACGACGGCCTCCAGGGCGGAGCCTCCTGAGATTATAGCGCTCGAGGCGAAGCTCTGGTTCAAAAGCTCGCCCAGAATATCATGAACTGATCTATTTGAGATCTTTCCGAGGCAGTCGAGAAGCGCTATCTCCAAGGCGCAGCGCGCTTCGGCCTCTATCCCGTCGAGAGATCTTATAAAGTTCGCCCCCTCATCAGACCCGTTCAGTTCGGCGCCCTTCAATTTCGGCAGGAACTCTTTTAATTGCTTATAAACGGCACCTTGAGTATTGCCGGTAACATAACTTCTCGGCAGAGATTCGCCGAACCCTATTACGCCATTATCAAGAGAGGCCTTTACGAATATGCTTTCGCTGTTCTGCCTCGATTTAAGAGAGTGCTTAAAAGCGGCCTTGAACGGGATATTCACCTTGAATGCTTCTAATCCGGAAATTTTAGTCATTGGCTACTCTCTTTATCCATGCGGCAATATCTTCCATCACCTCATCGGCGTCCTCTTCAAACGTCAACAGATGATGAAAGCCTTTGTAAAATTTCAAAGTCTTATCCGGGGACGGTAATTTTTCATACCATCTTCTTACTCCAATGGTATCTATGATCTCGTCAATCCCCGCAAGCATCAGGAGGACCGGCAGCCCTATGCTGCCCGAAGCCTTCTTCAGATTCCGCTCCATCTTCGCTATCTCCAAAAGATGCTGCGCCGGGATATATCTTAAACGGAGAGAGTCATTTTCTATATATTTAAGCCACTTTTCGTTCGATGTGAACATCGCGTCCTTTATCGGCACTTTAAGCATGCTGTTGGGCCTGAAGAGGATGGAAAGCTTATCGGAGAGAGAAAACTTCAGTTTATTTTTAAGCGACGGCGATATGAGTATGAGGCCGTCCAGGCAATTCTGATGATACGAGAAAAAATCTACGGCGATCTTGCCCCCCAGGCAGAGGCCTATTAAAAATATCCTGCTACCGGGGTGCTCCTTCTTTACAAGGTCTATGAATATCTTCAGGTCGCTCGACATGTATCTGGAAGAGAAGTTCCTGGAGGTGTTCTTATTAAGCCCTGAGCCGCGCCTGTCAAAGGCATATACAT
>JAPLMG010000231.1 GCA_026387165.1 Candidatus Omnitrophota bacterium | reverse complement strand
GCCGGCGGTCTCACCAGAGGTCTACTAGATGCTGGTATCGAAGTTAGGATTGGGGTAGATTTTGACGACAACTATCGAAGGACTTATGAGACTAACAACAAACCTGCAATTTTTCATAGGGCCGATATAAGGTCTTTAAGCGGTTTAGATTTAGAACGCCAGCTAAATGCAGATCCGTTAGATTTATTTTATCTCGCAGCTTGTGCGCCATGCCAACCTTTTAGTCGGCACAATAAAAACCATTATTATGATCGCAGAAAATCTCTTTTTCTTGAAGTTGGACGCATTTTAACTGAGTTCGAAAAAAAACCGGATTTTATATTTTTTGAAAATGTACCGGCAATTACAAAAGTTGATAACGGAAGAGTGATTAAAGAATTTTGTAGAGTACTTAAGCGGTTAGAGTACAATTACAAAACCTCTATTATAGATGCAAAAAAATATGGGGTTCCTCAAACCAGAAAACGTTTTATAATGATAGGCGTTAAAAAAACTTTATACAATTCAGAAATAGTTTTTCCTGAAGAAACGCATGGAAAAGGCCGCTTACCATATGATACTGTAGGCAATGCCATTAAACATTTGCCCAGGTTAAAAGCTGGACAGCGGCATAATAGCGTGTCTAATCACGAAAGCGCAAAGGTAAAAGAACTCAATTTAAAAAGACTTAGGCATACCCCTAAAAATGGAGGATCTCGAACAGCATGGCCAGAAGACCTAATTCTTCAGTGTCATTTGAATCATACTGGCCATAAAGATGTATATGGAAGAATGAAATGGAACGCACCAAGTCCCACGCTAACGTGTAAATGTGTTAGTATTTCAAATGGTAGATTTGGCCATCCAACTCAATTAAGAGCAATTTCATTGCGTGAGGCCGCCTTAATTCAAACATTTCCGGAAGGGTATGAATTTTTTGGGATGTTTCGAAATATGTCTGCGCAGATAGGCAATGCAGTTCCTCCTTTATTAGCAGAGATATTCGGAAAATACATAGTTAGTTTAGTAACTAAAAAAGATACCTAATGGATAAAGATTTAATTTATCTGGAAGTTTGGAAAAAATCACGGGATACGGTGGAGCACCTTGATAGAATACTAAGTGATTTTAGAAAAATTATTTGTGCTATTGATGCTGGTATTTTAGCCGTAGCCGGTCCCATATTAACCTCTACATGCGAAAAGCGTGTTACCTATATTGCTTATCTAGGTTTAGGATTGAATTTAATGAATTTTCTTATTTGGACGTTAGAAAAACACTATCATCATTATCTTATGGTTGCTGCAAAAGCTGCGGTTGATATTGAAAACCAATTAAAGCTAGAAGCCCTTACAATGCTTACGCATAGATTAAGTGACGCAAAAAGGCTAGATTCGCCAAGTTTCAAATTATTTCGAACAATCTCTATTCATTATTATGATCTAATGTATATCGTTCCAATGATAATAGGCACAATTATTTCCTTTATAGGCAGGTCATGGCTGTTACTTTTTATATCCCCGATAATTTCAATATTTGAAGTATTAAAAATAGGTGAAAAATTGCATAAACAATATCAAGCTGAAAAAATCGACGACACCAACTACGGCCCGGAAAGTGCCAGGCCATAAAATTATAGAGTGGCAATAAATAATAGAAGGAATAATAGGGTCGGGTCTTTACATTTGACATTTCAAAGCATCTGTCAAGAGTGAAGACGTGACCCCCGCGTCGTTATGGATTCCCGCTCCCCGCTTTCGCGGGGACAAGCTTCGCGGGAATGACAAAAGAGAAAGCGCCCAATTATCTTGACACTACTCCCATTCCCATACTCCCAATACCCAATACTTGCCTTATAAGCGCGTATTCTGTATAATATACCCTGAAAAAGGAGTATCAAACCATGGGTAAGATCAGAGTTGCGATCATCGGAGTCGGCAATTGCGCCTCTTCGCTGGTCCAGGGCGTAGAGTATTATAAGGACGCGAAGGAGAAAGATTTTGTTCCCGGATTGATGCACGTTAATCTGGGAGGTTATCATATAAACGACGTCAAGTTCTCCGCCGCGTTTGACATAGATAAAAATAAGGTCGGGCGGGATTTGAGCGAAGCCATCTATACGAAGCCCAATAATACTAAAGTCTTCGCTAAAGTCCCGCGGCTGGGAGTAAAGGTCCACCGCGGCATGACCCACGACAGCCTTGGCAAATACCTGTCAAAAGTCATCACGAAAGCCCCCGGCAAGACCGATGATGTATGCGGTATATTAAAAAAGACAAAGACGGATGTGGTCATTAACTATCTTCCCGTCGGTTCGGAAGAAGCGACCAAATGGTATGTGGAGCAGGTATTGAATGCCGGATGCGCCTTTATCAACTGCGTGCCTGTCTTTATCGCCCGCGAAGAGTACTGGCAGAACCGCTTTAAGGAAAAAGGGCTGCCGGTCATAGGGGACGACATAAAATCGCAGATGGGCGCCACGATATTGCACAGGGTGCTGACAAATCTATTTTTGGACAGGGGGATGCCGATAGTCCATACTTATCAGCTCAATACCGGCGGGAACATGGACTTCCTGAATATGAAAGAGGAAGAACGCCTTGCGTCAAAGAAGATATCAAAGACTAACGCGGTCGTTTCTCAGATACAGAATAGAGGCATGAGCATACACAAGGACAATGTCCATATCGGGCCGAGCGATTATGTTCCCTGGCAAAAAGATAATAAGCTCTGTTTTCTGCGTATAGAGAGCCTGCACTTTGGAGATATTCCCATGAACCTGGAGTGCCGCCTTTCGGTGGAGGATTCTCCTAATTCCGCCGGAGTCGTAATAGACGCGATCCGCTGCGCGAAGATAGCGCTGGATAACGGCATATCGGGAGCGCTCTTGGGGCCGAGCGCATATCTAAAAAAATCGCCGCCTGTGCAATACGATGATCATACGGCGAGAGCTATGATGGAAGAGTTTATCGCTACTTACGGAAAGAAAAAGGGAAAGAAGAAAAAATAACCTTAAAATGACTGATCCTTTAGGGAAGTATATCCGTATTATAGCAAAGTATCCGGGCAGCATCCTGGCGAAGACAAAGATAACGCCCGACCAGGTGACGATCGTCGGCCTGTTGGCCAATTGCGCAGTCGCCTATTTTATCGCCCGGGGGAACCCGAGCTTTTTTGTGATAGGCATCCTGATATGGATCGCCGGTTTCTTCGATGCTTTAGACGGCAGCGTAGCCCGCCAAACGGGCCGCGTTACGAAGTTCGGCAGTTTTTTTGATTCGGTCCTCGACCGTTACTCGGACTCCGTTATCTACCTGGGGATCCTGGCATACTTTTTAAGATCGGGGAACGCGAATTACGTCATATTAGTCACGGTGGCGATGATAGGCTCTTTGGCCGTAAGTTATGTGAGAGCAAAAGCGGAATCGCTCGGCCTGGAATGTGAAATCGGGCTTATGCCCCGCACTGCCAGGATAGTCTCACTCGGCGCCGCCTTTTGCATAGGGCAGGCCTTTTGGGGGCTTTTAATAGTCGCGGTCCTGACCCATCTCACAGTGCTTCAGAGGATACTCTATGTCCGTAAGAAGCTCACCGAAAAAGCCTATGATTAAATTCATATTCCTGTGTCTTTGGTATCTGCTTCCCGGGGCTCTCGGCAATCACACCGCTTCCTGCGGCAATCGGATATGGTTGCCGGCAATACTTAAAGATTGCCTGGCAAAACTTGCCCGTCCGGTAGATCTTGGCGTTCAATGGCACGGCAGGGAAATATTCGGAAAGAATAAGACGTGGAGAGGGCTATTGGTCGGGATCGTAGTAGGAATAGTTACGGCCGGCATCAAGGCGCTTCTCTTCTTCAAGGCCGATTTTTTTAGAACTAACACTCTGGTCGATTACGAAAAGGTCGATTTTATTCTGTTAGGCGCTCTTATGGGCGGCGGGGCCCTCATAGGCGACCTGGTAAAGAGCTTCATAAAGAGAAGGCTCGACGTGCCGCCCGGCAAGCCCTGGTTCCCATGGGATCAGCTCGATTGGATAGCGGGCGCCATGCTTTTGAGCTCGATCGTATACGTTCCTCCTGTCTTGGTCGCGGCGGTTACGGCATTATTATATGTAGGCGTTCACCTGTGCTCCGACCGCATCGTCTGCAGGATGGGGATTAAGAAGAGAGAGGAAGTGAATTGATCGGGATCTTCAGTTATATTCACAGCGCCGTCTTCTGGTTCCTGATGTTCTTTTACAGCATTATCATAACCCCGGCTTCTTATATGGCGGCTCTCTTCACAAAGAACCTGGACCGGAAGAACAGGTTCTATCAGAAAGGGGCAAGGCTGTGGGGCTCTCTTTTAGCCGATGCCGCTCTGGTAAAGGTGAGTGTTTCCGGCCTGGAAAATATTCCGCGTTCCGGCCCGGCAGTTATCTTTACGCCGAACCACCAGAGCTATCTCGACATATTCATCTTATTAAAGATACTGCCTCCCTCTTTCAGATTTGTTGTAATGAGGAAGCTATTCAAGGTCCCGTTCATCGGGCACCATATTACGCAAGCCGGTTTTATATCTTTAGACCGGAAAGACAGAAAGAGGTCTATCCTTGCGATCCATCAGGTGATAGATCTGCTGAAGAAGAACGAATCTTTCGTCATATTTCCCGAAGGGAGACTGACGAGAGATGGGGCTATAGGCGAATTCGGCAGGGGAGCTTCGATCATAATCCAGCGCAGCCGTACGCCCGTGGTCCCGATTCTGATCGACGGAACATTTGCCGCGCTGCCTAAAGGGCAGTGGAGAATAAAGCCCGGGAAGGTAACGGTAAAGATCGGGAGCCCAGTTTATTTTGAAAAATATTATAATGAAGTCAGTAAGTCGAGTTCCCTCGAATTGAGCAGCGAGCTTAGAGGTATAGTCGCGGGCTTGAAGGGTTAGGCCCGGGCGGAATTATGTTAAAAAAAACTTTCAGGATAGCGCATTCGATCTTTTGGTGGACGGACTGGATCATGATAATGATCCTGGCCATTATCTTTGATTCCGTTGTCTGGCGCGGCAATAGGTCGATGTATAGAAGAGTCGAGAGTTTCTGGGCCTGGACGCTTATGATGCTGGGCGGTATAAAATTGGAGATCGTTGGAAGCGAGAACCTGCCGAAGAATGAGACCGTCGTATATATGGCCAATCACCAGAGCGATATCGACTGGCCCATTATATTCAGGGTGATACCCGGACAATATCTCTTCCTGGCAAAAAAAGAGCTCTTTGATGTGCCGGTCTTCGGAACTTATATGAGGATCCAAAAGTACATACCCATTGAAAGGGACAGCATAAGGAAGTCGTTCAAGACATACAAGGATATAGTCGCATTGATAGGATCCGGGAATTCGATCGTCATATATCCCGAAGGCACCCGCTCTTATAACAGAGAATTACAGAAGTTCAAGTCTTTCAGCTTTGCTTTCCTGCAGGATGCCCGGGTGAGAGTCATCCCTGTAGCTATTGACGGCAGCATTGACATTCAGAAGAAAGGCAGCCCTCTCATCAGCCCGGGCAGGGTGAAGGTAACGATACTGCCGCCGATCAGTTTCGACGATATTTACAATTTAGAGACCAGAGAGTTCTGTTCGGCTGCTTCAAACAGGGTGAGGCGCTCGCTTCTGGATGTTCTGGAAAAGAGCGCGGTTGTCCGCCATGCTGAAAAGATAGTCGCCATATGAAGAAGCTATCGATACTTTTTAGAGCTCCGCCGGACGGTATCTCCGTTCAGGTATTCCGTTATATCTTGTCCGGCGCCGCGGCCTGCGCGGTTGACTACAGCGCGCTGATTACGCTAACGCAGGCCTTTAAGCTCTATTATTTAACATCCGCGGCGATAGCTTTTATACTGGGATCAACGGTGAGTTACATCCTGAATATAACATGGGTATTTGATCAGAGGGTATTCGCCGACAGGCGCCTGGAAGCGCTCCTCTTCTTTTCGATAGGGATCGCGGGCCTATTTTTAAACCACTATTGCATCCAATTCTTCACCGAGACCGTGAAGCTGCATTATTTAGGATCGAAAGTTATCTCTACGATAGCCGTATTCGCGGTGAATTTTATCGCCAGAAAATATATATTGTTCCGGGGGAATGGTCTAAAGAGCGTCGCTGTCGATAGGTGAACTGAAAATGACGAAAAAATGTGAACGGTTGCCGCTATGAAAAGAGCGATGATTGTGCTAATATCAGTACTGACTGCAGCAGGTTTTTGCTGCGGAAAGAGTATGGCGCAAAAAGATAAAGAAGGAGGCCCAGCGATGAAAATTATCAGCCCTTCATTCAAAAATAATGAGAAGATGCCCGCCAGGTACACCTACGACGGCGAAGACATTAACCCCTCCATAGAGATCGAGAACCTGCCTCTTGGGACAAAGAGTTTAGCTTTAATAGTCGATGACCCCGATGCTCCCATGAAGACCTGGGTGCACTGGGTAGTTTACGATATCCCGCCCTCTATCCATATTGAAGAAGGCAGCATCCCCGGCAAGCAGGGCATCAACGACTCAGGCGGCAAAGATTATCACGGGCCGTGCCCGCCGTCCGGGACACACCGCTACTACTTTAAAGTTTATGCATTGGATAAAGTCCTCGGCCTGAATGAGGGTATCTCTAAAGGCGATCTTGAGAAGGCGATGCAGGGAAGCGTCCTTTCATCCGCCGAATTGATCGGATTGTATAAACGCGTAAATATGAAAGAGGCAGGTAAATGAGATCAGCGAAGGATTTATTGAAGATAGACGCCAAGGAGACGGCCGTGCGGATAGAGAATCATATACGGCATATCGTCGCCGAAAACAGGGTTAACGGCGCCCTGATAGGGCTTTCCGGCGGCATAGACTCGACCGTTTTAGTGACACTGGCGGCACGCGCCCTTGGCAAGGACAGGGTATATGTATATTTCCTGCAAGACAAGAACGGCGAAAAAGACTCTATTAACAAGGCGCGGCTCGTTGCCGAAGGGCTTGGTTTAAACTTAAACGTAGGCAGTATCGATGCCGTGATGCGTGAAAAAGAGAAGAATGCGGCATTCTTTAAGTTTATAAGCACGCTGCCGCCTTTCGTGCTTCCTTTCATGTCGAGCCTTTACTATATAGTCGTCGGCGAAACGCCGTACATGACCACATTGCGCAAGGATGAGTTTAAAAAGAGTAAATTCAGAAGATGGATCTACGGTAATATAGTAGACGGCCTTGAAAGCATGTTTGACGGACCCTGCGCTGTGCGCAGAGTGGTGCTTGAAAAGATAGCCAAAGAGAAGAACCTGCTCGTTATCGGGTCAGGCAACCGTTCCGAGGATCTCACGGGATGGTTTACTATAAACGGCATAGACAATATGCCGCATTCTCCCATCATGGGTTTATTTAAGACCCAGGTGCGGCAGCTCGCGGAACATTTGGATATTCCGGGAGTCATACAAAAGAGAGCTCCGTCTCCGGATGTTCTGAAGGGCGTTGACGATACATTGGCTCTCGGTATGAGTTTCGACAAGATAGATATCGTTCTTCACGGGATAGAACATAACATGTCCGACGACGAACTTATGGAATACGGCCTTACTAAAGATCAGATCGCGAAGGTCCGTAAGATATATAAAATGTCGGCCTGGAAAAGAACGGGCAGAAAATAGGTATCTGTCCCCGCTCTTGATATTATCAAATAGATTGAAAAAGATAATCCTATCGGTTCTCGCTTTACTTGTGGTGCTCGTTCCAATAGCCGGCGCGGTCTATTTCAATGAAGTGATATTTCCGCAGAAGATAAGATCCGCGCTGATCGAAGGCTTCGAGCTTGCGACAGGCAAAAAAATAGAGCTGTCGAGCGTGAAGCTGGACCTCTTCAGGGGCTTAGTTCTAAAGGATCTCGCCGTTTTAGATAACGATCTTTGGGTCATCACCGCCAAAGAGGCTCACGTGAAGTTCCTGATCGTCCCGCTCTTCAAGAAACAGATCATAATCACCGCATTGAAGCTCGAATCCCCCAGGGTCTTCGTAGAGCGCGCCAAAGATAATTCGATCAACATAGCGGAGATCTTCTTCAAGAAGCCGATCCTGCTGAACGGAGAGTACGGCCTTTCGGTCTCAAGGATAATATTGTCCAAAGCTGATCTTAGTTTTAAAGACAGCACGTTTGATCCGCCCCTTCTTAAGGATATCAAGAACGCCTCTTTGGACGCTCGTATATCTCTTCCCGATAAAATAGTATTCAGCGCCGAATTCGAGCTCTCTACTCCGGAACTGCCCATATTAGTTAAGGCAAGCGGCAAATACGGGGCCTTAAATAAAGAATGGTCGCTTGATGTAAAAGCGAGAGGCCTCTATTTGAAAGAGCTCTCGCCGTACTGTAGAGACTGGAGCTTTCCGCTGCCTGAAGGAAGAGCAGATGCTGAGGCAGCTGTGCGCATCAATAGCGATTCACTCGGTGCCAAGATAAGCATGACGAGCCTCGATCTCGAGTTCCTTCAAGGGCCGGTAAAAGCAAATATAAATTGCGCGCTTACGGCCAATGCCCAATACGATCTCAACAAGAAGACTCTTCTTTACTCGGGCGATATAGATATTAAAAATCTCAAGCTCTCCGGGCTCGAATATGTGGATAGGATCGATGATATAAGAGGAAGGGCCGTATTTACCGAATCAAGATTTCTGTCAAAGAGCCTCACCTGCACTTTGGCCGGACTGCCCGTTACCGCCGCCGCGGACCTGACGGATTTCAAGACGGGATCGCTTAATATAGATATCAAATCCCCGGCAGAATTGGGTATGCTGAAGGAGATACTTAAGAACAGGTTTGACATAAAACTTCCCGCAGAACTCTCGGGCCCCGGGTCCTTAAGCTTAAGGTTGGAATATAAAGTCCCCATAAAAGAGATGCCGGTGATGAACGGTTATGTGGATGTTTCCGAAGCGAAGATCACCCTGGACTACAATAAGATCCTTCTCGATGACGTGAAAGGGAGATTCAAATTTACAACGAACCAGTTATCATGGGAAGATCTTGCATTTAGACATATGGATGTCGACTACAGTTCATCAGGGACGCTTACCAATTTCGAAAAACCAGGAATAGATATTAAACTGGACTCGAAAGACCTCTCGGTGAGATTGCTTCTTGCGGTTAACGATAATTTTCTTACTCTCTCGAGATTCGAGGGCCGTTATGAAGATACGGAATTCTCAGGCTTCGGAGACCTCGATACGACCGACTCTGCCAACATAATGGCCGAAATCAACGGTGTGGTAAAATTTGAACTCAGCGGGAACAAAGAGCTCTTTAAAAGATTTGAAGACATAATGAAGGATTCAAAGCCTTCGGGCAGATTAACCGCTAAATTTGCGTTAAAGGGAAATATGAACGATCTGAACTCATGCGCCGCCGATGTGGAAGTTTCAAGCGGCCGCATTTCTCTGTATGGATTCAAAATGGAAAATTTCACCATGAGCTATATGCAGAGGAACGGCGTAATGGATATCGTTAAGATGCAGGCATCCCTATACGGCGGCACTCTCGACGGTTCCGGAAGGATAGACCTTGTCTCAAAGGACGGAGCTTATCAGATAAAAGCCGAAGTCAATGACATGAAGATAGAGAAGATAAAGTTCGACACGGAATTTAAGGATTACGATATATCGGGCTCCGTATATTCACGATTCGGGTTCAAGGGTTATTCGCCCGATCCCTCAAAATTCAGAGCGTGGGGCAAGATAAATATATCGAACGGCAGACTGTGGCAGCTCAATCTCTTCCGGGGGATCGGAACTCTCGTATTCAGGAGAGACTTCAGTTCCGTGATCTTTAAAGAGGGAGACTGCGATTTCTCGGTTAAGGACAAGACTATCTCCACGAACGATATCAGCTTAAGAAGCGACCTGCTCAATATCAGCGGCGTAGCCAGAATAGGTTTCGATAATTCCATAACAGCGTCTTTGAAGGCGGAGTTTACGGATGAAGGCCTGGATGCCGGAAAGATCACCAATATCTCTGCGGCCATAGAACGCTACAGCATAATAGAGGTGAACGGGACATTGAAAGAGCCGAAGATCAAGTTCAGGCCAGACTTAAGCAATGTCGTGAGCGATATTGCCGAGGGCCTCTTCCGGCAATAGAAACATGTGGTATGC
>JAPLMG010000052.1 GCA_026387165.1 Candidatus Omnitrophota bacterium | reverse complement strand
GATATTCAAGACAAGAGAGAGCTACAAATCTTTTTATGTCCACGCATACCGGACCATCTATACTTCAGAGGAGAGCATATCGGACTCTGTCATGGTCCATGAGATGGCGCATGCTGTCATAGATAATTATTTCAGCGTAGTTCCTCCGGCGAAGGTCGCGGAAGTTTTGGCTTCTTATGTTGATCTGCATCTTGAGGAATAAGTAAGTAATAAAAAAGTCAGTTTTAATACTTTGACAAACCGGCATAATTGTGCTATCCTACTCTTACGAGTGCAAATTAAAGGAGAAGAGCCATGAGAACCAAAATTTTTGTTTTGCTTGTCATACTGGCAGGTTTATTGTGTTCGACGGCAGCGTTTGCCGATGATACCATACTTAAGGTAGCGGCAATAACCGGTAAAGTGCTGGTTAAGATCGCTCCTTCTACTGAGTGGACCGCGGCGTCGTTGGGACAGGCGCTCAATCCAAAGGATGCCATAAAGACAGAAGCCGGGGCGAAAACCACTCTCGAATTTCCGAATAAGAGCGCCTTCTCCCTAAAACCCAATAGCGAGCTCACCATCGATGAGTTGATATGGAATAATGTAATAAAGAAAGTGGGGGTCAATCTGGCATCGGGTGAGCTGAAGGCCATGATAAAGAAGATGGATACTCCTTCAGATTTTAAAGTCAAAACGCCCACTGCCGTTTGCGGCGCAAGGGGCACCACATTTTATGTCATCGTCTTTCCCGATGGGACGGGGGTATACGTGGAGGACGGCCTTGTAGATTTCCTGAATACGATCAACGGCGAGACATATACCGTGTACAAGGGCATGAATTCGGAAGTTCATGCCGATGGCTCGGTAACGCCTCCGCGTGAATTGACGAAAGATGAGGTCGCCGCGATAATCGCCGATTATGATGTTGAGCCGGTGGCTGAGCCTTACACGGAGCCGGAAGGCACAGGAAGGGGTGTTGACGATACGGACATAATCGTTCCCGACGTAACTCCTGAAGAAGTTGCCAGCAAGACGTAAAGCGGCTCGCGCAGGTTTCAATAAAGAAGAGGTCTATGCGTAGATGCGGGCCTCTTTTTTTGCGTCAATAAAGATGTTGACAATGGCCGCGTTAATGATAGAATTTATCCTGTTGAAATTGAACCGAGGAGGAAAAAAAGGATGCGCATTCCCGGATTCGGATTATGCATAGCGGTATGTTTGTCGTCTATCTTTATCTCAAGCGGCATATCTCACGCACGATTGACAAATAAAGAGCTGCTTGATAGAACGGGCCTTAAGCTCAGCAATTACAATAATGCGAGAGCGCATGCCGCTTTCACGGTGGAAGAGCAGATCGATACGAACATATTTCTCGACAACACCGACAGAAAACTGGACTCAATCACGATCCTCGAACCGTCAGTGGGCCTCGATCTTCCCTTTGGAGAAAATAGCCTGAGCGCGGATTATGATGTCGGCATATATCTTTACGGCAAGTATATCGATCAGGGGCATGTCGATCAAAGGGCCAGGGCCCTGGCAGAATTTAATCTTAACGATTATAAGGTCACATCGAAGGATACTTTCAGGATATTTACGAGTAGAGCGTCAAACGAAGTTTCGCAAAGGATCAAGCAGGAGATAAACACTTTCAGGACAGGCGTCGAGGCGCAGTTTGAAAAGCTCATCTTCGATGCCGGATATACTAATCTTTGGGAGGCGTATGAATCCGATCAGATATTTTACGAATCTCTCATGTACAAGGACAAGGACCGCTTCACCAATAGAGTTGACATGACCGCGAGTTATAGGGTTCTTCCCAAGACATATCTTCTCATAGAGAATGACCTCGGCTTCGTTCACTACTACAATAGCTCGGAGGTTCCCGGGTCATGGTACGATGAAAC
>JAPLMG010000168.1 GCA_026387165.1 Candidatus Omnitrophota bacterium | reverse complement strand
ATCACGCTACCTGTGTTATACTTAAAACAAATCTATAGCAAAGGAGGTGAAAAAACAAGATGAAAAGCTTACTAAAGGGTATCATTATATGCGTTGCTGTATTGATGATCCTTAACATGGCTTCTGCTAGCTATGCTCAGGATATGGGAAAGAAACTATACAGAGGAGTCGCGAATATCGTAACTGGCTGGGTAGAGCTGCCTAAGAACATTTACGACACAAGCGTAGAAGATAATCCTCTCTCTGGTATTACTATTGGATTAGCAAAAGGAGTCGGAATGACGATCGTAAGGACTGGCGCCGGCGTGTACGAGACGGTGACATTCCCATTCCCGATACCGGAAGGCTACACTCCAGTATTGGAACCGGAGTTTGTATTCAAGGGCAAGTAATAATTGCACTCAAAAATAAGGGGATAGAAAGAAATTTCTTCCCCTTATTTTTGTCTAAATCCCGTTAGAGAACAGGATGTTCCCTAACGGGATAAAGAATAAGAGAACTTATGATCGAGAGAAGAAGGTTTGTAAGATTTGATACGGTTATGAATGTGCTCTGCGAGATAGGGCGGAACATAAAGAGAACTTATGAGATCGGCAATATCAGTAAAGAAGGGGCTCTGCTTCTTCTGGATACGCCGCTCAATCAGGGCTCCGAGCTAAATCTGTCCGTGGATGTACCCGGGGACAACGTTCCCATATTCGTATCATGCAGCGTGGCCTGGCAGAAAGAATCGATGGTTCGGCCCTTCGATAAAAACTCAGGGTCGAATCCTGAGCAGTGTCGAAGGATTCAACAAGGCAGTTCGACAGGCTCACTGCCCCTCGAATTGTCCCGAGCAAAGTCGAGGGGCTCACCATCGATCCCGAGCAGGGTCGAGGAATCGATCGTGGAGCCAAAGAGAAAGATATATGAAACGGGTGTAAAGTTCACCAAGATCGACAGTTTTGATAAAGGCAGATTTTTGGAATACATCTACTCCCAGTGGCTTAAATTACTGGAAAGGACATAATGAGCGAGGAAAATAAAGAGATGACACCTGAGAATAAAGATACCGTAAATCCGGCCGAGGCTCCTAAGGCAGAGGCATCGAAGCCTGAAGCGCCCAAGCAGGAGACGCCGAAAGTCGAAGCTCCTAAACCTGAAGATCCCAAGCAGGAAGCTCCTAAAGCGGAAGCGCCCAAAGTGGACACCCCGAAACCGGAAGAGAAGAAAAAAGAGAAGCCGTCAAATTGCGCTGTCTGCAATAAATCTATAAGGAAGAAGCGCTATTATTACAGGAACGGAAAATATTTCTGCACACAAAGGTGCTTTAAGGCTACCGTAAAGAAAGCAAGCCAAGAGGCGAAAGATTTGCCGGCCAAAACAGGAACAAAGCAATAAGCTCTAAAAGCATGCCAAAGCTTGAACTATCCCCAAGCGAAGCCCTCTATCCTGTCCCTGTAGTTCTTGTAAGCTGTGGAAATCAGGATTTGGCGAACATAATAACGATAGCGTGGTGCGGGGTGGCCTGCTCAAAACCGCCCCTTTTAACTATCTCTATCAGGCCTTCCAGGCATTCCAATAACATTATAAAAGGCTCCGGCGATTTTGTAATAAACATTCCCACGCAAAACTTTCTTAAAGAGACCGATATCTGCGGCACCGTATCGGGACGCGATAAAGATAAATTCGGTCTTTGCAACTTCACAAAAGCCGATCCTTCGAGAGTAAGGAGTCCCATGATAAAAGAGTGCCCCGTAAACATTGAGTGTAAAGTGACTAAGATATTGAGCCTTGGCATTCATGACATGTTCATAGGCGAGGTGGTTAAGGTTCACTGCGATATATCCGTCCTTGACAAAGAAGGCAATATGGACTATTCCAAGGCCGCGCCGATAGTGTACAATCAGGGCGAATACTGGTCGCTCGGCAAAAGAATAGGCCGTTATGGGTTCTCGGCCGAGAAAGAGGCTTGATATGGCAAGCGATGTATTTATGGTTAAGGTCGATAACGGGGATTCGGATGAGACCATGGTCCGGAAACTTAATAGACTCATCGATGCCTCCGG
>JAPLMG010000041.1 GCA_026387165.1 Candidatus Omnitrophota bacterium | reverse complement strand
GTGAATTCCTTGAGAATTAAAATGCGAATTAATCATGCCCTAAAGGTGATGGTCCGACTGCTTTCTTATGGTCATATACTCTTACAGTTCGTTTCATATAGCCCCTTCGATTGTAGGTCTATTCTTTCGTCTTTGGTCGTCCCTTGAAAAACCCCTATTCTATTCTTAACTCTTTCATAACTCTTATATATAGGTGTGGTCAATTTGGCCACACCCTTGCCCTTAAAGTGTCCACACCCTATGGGCTTTTTGGCCATACCCCCAGGCAGTAATACTGTGCCTAACATCTGATAGGTCGTAAGAGTATTACCTACCCCCGATACAAACTTAATCAAGCCGCGCTCTTGCGGGGATAAAGCAGAAAAGACGCAGTCTCCGTCGCTATTTGGAAACTACGTCTTCTATGTTGGCCCCTCGACGCGGCCAACTCGCAATCAACAGCCTTGCTCGGGACTATGGTGAGCAAGGAAATGCCTCTCGACCATTTTACAGTAGAGAGGCATTGCCGCGTCGAACCATGGCGTCCCCATCCGGATATTCTTGCCTATCTCCGGCTGCAGCAAGGAATCCGGCCTGAGATTGCTGACTGAGATTACTGGCGTCCCAAACGAGACAGCAGTCGAGGCACGCAACAACCTACAGCTCAGTTAGTTATAGCATTTTACCGAAGAAGGCGCGCTCGACTCGAGATATCTCTCGACACCCCATTTAAAACTTAAAATACTCCCCCGGCTTTACAACCTTTGCCTTACCCCTCTCATTATATACGATATGATCGATCGCCTTAAGCTCTTCTGCGGTATAACGTGGCTCGGCCTTCACATGAGCTTGTAAGGGCATTTTCTTTTTCATTCGTTACCTCGATAAACGGTGCCCGTCACTATTTTTATGCATAAATAACCTTGACAATTACTGCTTTTAGGATATACTTGTATAGAGTCTTCTAATAGCGAAAGTCGGCGTCATGCCGTGCGTGCGAAAGCACCTAGCTATAGAAGGCTTATTTTTTTGGCATCGAGTTCATTTGCTTTACTATAAAAGTTCTTAGGATATTTTTCTGTATCATAAATATCCCAGACAAAACTTACCTTCTCCTTTACAAAGTTATAATACCGCATCTCTCCTTTTACAAATACTCTATGAATAGCCCAGTTCATATAATCTATTACCTGCAAGCACGGCTCACCTGTCGGAACCTGAGATTGAACATTAACATTTGATCTGATTTTAATAAGGAATTTCTTTTCAAAATTATCTTTAGCAATCGTGCTTCTTAAAAGCACCTTCTATCTTTCTTGCAATAACAAATTGAGCTTTAAAATTTAATGCGCTTATACATTTATATACTTCTTGGCGCACTTCCGGACAATCATCTGTAGCATGAAAATGCTTTAATGATTTTACCACCGAGGGGATATCTTTCAAATATGGATCATTTTTAATCTTATCTCTTATGCGGGACAATTCCTGCCTTATATGCTTAGGCTCGTCTGTCTCAACAAATCCAAGCATCAATAGCTTTGAGCAGCCTTCCTTGCCTACAATAAAATTCCCATATTTATCATAAAAACATGGATCACCGGATTCATCCACGAAATAGTATGCATTTTTTCTATCTGCCTGCTTCATAATTAAATATACTTTGCCATCCCAATCCGTTCGGCCCGGCGATTATATAAACGTTCTTTGTCATTTTATGTTAAAAGGATATCTGTTCCTTATTTACCATGATAGAGTTAGATACTATTTTGAAAAGACTTAAGATTCCCAAAAACTTAAAAGTATCCCCATTTTTTTACGAATTGTTAAGCTCTCATTATATAAATCATTAAGCTTTGATGAGAAATCTGGCGCATCTCCTAATAGTATTTTTATTTTATTGAGATTTGACCGACATTCCTCATATGTCTTTTTGCTTTTTCCTTGCAAGTTACTTTCGGGTTTGTGCATCATCGGATTTTTATCAAAGAAAGCGTCAATCGTTTTGCCCAAAGCTTGAGAGTATTTTTTATCAAATTCATCATAATTAAGCTTCGCGACTGTATGTGCTCCCGCGAGGAAATCCATAAATATGCCTACCAATATCTCCTCATTGCTCCAAGCTTTTTCACTGCTGTTTATTCTCCGTGGGAAATATGTTCCATCAGCATAAAAATTTATTTTATTATCTCCCTTTTTAACAGTGATATTATATTCGGGTAAATATCCAGATATAATCCCATTGCTTCCCTTAACTACTTTACCTTCTATAATGAATGCTCCAGCAGATGTTTCTATCTTCGTTTCTTTGGCAGTTTCACAATGAGCAATAGAAAATGAAAATAATAAAATAACTACTATGCCAATTATCCCTAAATTCTTCATCTCATTTCTCCTTCCGTGATTCGCAGCGGCGTCTCATGACTAACTCAAACAGGACAGCAGTCGAACCTAAAGAATTATGTTACACAACTCCTTGAAATATCAAAGGTTGCTAAAATATTTTGCGGTTCGACTGGTGTCTCGAAAATGGCGTCCCCATCCGGATTTGAACCGGAGTCGTCAGGATGAAAACCTGATGTCCTAGGCCAGGCTAGACGATGGGGACGTTTCTGTATTTAACAAATATAAGAAATTTATAGATATTAAGAAATTGGTTGAAATTTGTTGTCTTTTGCTCTATATGTTGCGTTAATGAAATTGTTCAATTTAATCGCTAATTTATCTACTATGATTTTTATAGTTTTAAGCTGCTTTTCCGTAACCTTTTTTCGTTCATACATCAGCTCGAGCCAATGCCCACAACATTCGCTTAGAGATGCACGACTAGTGTAGTAAAATTTAATCTTATCAAGATAATGGTACCGGCCATATCCTTCTGCAATATTGGCACCGACCGAATCAGCGGATTCTATGAATTGATCCCCCCATGATTTTCTTGTCTTGCCAATCAAGGCTGTTATAAATCTCCCAGCCAGCGCGCGATAATTCTCTGGCCAACCTGTAAACATCCAGATCCTGTAGAAGTATATAATCTTTCACGATAAATTTCTATCAATTTCCGACTATTTTTTACGTTTCGTTAATTTCTTCTTGGTAATTTCTTTCTTTACTTCCTCTTTTGGCTTTTCAGCTTTTGCCGGCGCTTCTTCTTTCGTAGCCGCCGGCGCCTCTTTCTTAACCAAAGACTCCGCCTCTTTGATCTTCTCTTCTTCCGCAGCCTCGTCTTCAGGGATGATCTTTGCTATTGATGCTATCTTATCACCCTTGTCAAGTTTCATGAGCCGTACGCCCTGAGTAGAGCGCCCGGTGGACCTGATATCTTTAACGGGCGAGCGGACTATCATGCCTTTT
>JAPLMG010000179.1 GCA_026387165.1 Candidatus Omnitrophota bacterium | reverse complement strand
ATATGCTTATGAAGTGGCAAAGGATTTCATAGCTTCAGGGCTCGATCCCAATAGATGCACCATATTCATACAATCGCATGTGCCGCAGCATCTGGAGCTTGCGATGATACTGTCGGACCTGACGCCGCTGGCGTGGGTGGAGAGATGCCCGACATATAAGGAGCAGCTGTGCGAGCTGAAAGGGAGAGAGATCACCACGTATGGTTTCTTAGGTTACCCCGTTCTTCAGGCGGCCGACATAGCTATTTATAAAGCCAATGCGGTTCCCGTGGGCATAGACCAGCTTCCGCATCTTGAATTGACGCGCGAGATAGTGCGCAGATTCAATACCCTGTACAAGAAGAATGTATTCCCGGAGCCCGAGCCTATATTGACACGAACCCCGAAACTTTTGGGGGTGGACAACAGAAAGATGTCCAAGAGCTACGGCAACTTTATCGCTCTTTCCGATATGCCCGAGACGATAGAGAAGAAAGTCTCGCAGATGATCACGGACCCGGCGCGCATTCACATTAAGGATAAGGGCCATCCGTCGATATGTACCGTATTCAATTATCTCACGAATTTCGGGCAGATCGCGGTAAGCGCAGAGATTAAGGGTTTATGCGAATCGGCTTCCATGGGCTGCACCGCATGCAAGAAGAATCTTGCTAAAGTTTTGATAGATTATCTCGCCCCGATACGCGAAAAGAGGGCAGATCTCACGGATCCTAAGATAAAAGAGATCTTGAGGGAAGGCGCCAGGGAAGCGTGTGATGTCGCTTGCGAAACAATGAACGAAGTCAGAGAGATCTTGGGTCTGGTAAAGTAGGCAAATGTCCAATGTCCAATTAAACAATGACAAATGAAATCCCAATGACCAAATTGGAACTTGGATTTTGGGCATTTATTTGTCATTCGGATTTGGACATTGAGAAATTAAAATAATGTCTTACAAGGTTAAACTTGAGGTATTCGAAGGGCCCCTCGACCTTCTGCTGTATCTGATAAAGAAGGAAGAGCTCAATATATCCGATATTCCGATTGCCAGGATCACCGATCAGTATCTGGAGTATCTGGAGCTTATGCAGATGATGGACCTTGATATCGCCGGGGAATTCCTGGTGATGGCGGCGACATTGATGCATATAAAGTCAAAGATGCTCCTTCCGCCCGACGAGGCGGCCCAGGAGGAGATAGAGGAAGATCCGCGCGCGGAGCTTGTAAGAAGGCTCTTAGAATACAAAAAGTTCAAGGAAGCGGCATCCGAGCTTGCCGGCATGGAGAAGCAGCACAAGCATCTCTTCCCGAGGGTCGGCACCGTCCAGATGGATGAGGCTCAGATCCAAAAGGATATGCTCTTCGAGGCGAGCCTTTTCGACCTGATAACGGCATTCACCAAAGTTTTAAAGGATATCCCGAAAGATGTGTTTCATGAGGTCGTCAAGGATGAATTCACCGTTTCGCAGAAGATGCACGATATCCTGCATATGATGGTCGAGAAGCAGTCGATATTTTTTCTCGATCTGTTTGAATCAGCGAAACATAAGAAAGAGATGATAACGATATTTTTGGCGCTGTTGGAGCTGATAAGGCTCAAAGCCGTAGTGATACAGCAGGCTGTTGTCTTCGGCGATATAGAGATAACAAGGTG
This sequence comes from Candidatus Omnitrophota bacterium, assembly GCA_026387165.1. Taxonomy (GTDB): domain Bacteria; phylum Omnitrophota; class Gorgyraeia; order 2-01-FULL-45-10; family 2-01-FULL-45-10; genus 2-01-FULL-45-10. Next base: position 2,432 of record JAPLMG010000179.1, on the reverse strand, counting down.
CGCAGAAGAGATAAAACCCATAGGTGGGGGCAATGGACCCCGCCCCTCCTAACTGGTTATTTAACAGTAAACCTGTTACAGGAGCATAGGCGAGGGATGCATAATAATGTATATTCAATAGGAAGTTATATAATGTTAATGGAGGGGCGGGGTGGATAAACAGGAAGCAAAAAGGATCATCGAGGCTATCCTTTTCGTAAGCGATAAGCCGGTATCGATAGCTACGCTTAAAGACGTATTAAAGGAGATCGATCCGACCGAGATAAGGGCTTTTATAGAGGAGCTGAACAATGAATATGATTCATCCCAGAGAAGCTTCAGTATAAAGGAGATAGCCGGCGGATTCCAGATGCTGACGGATCCCGTATACAGCACATGGATATCGAGTCTGTACAAGAGGCCGTCGGACAGAATGACGGGGCCGGCGCTGGAGACTCTCGCGATAATCGCGTACAGGCAGCCTCTGACGAGAAGCGATATAGAGGCGATCAGGGGAGTCAATGTCGACGGAGTTCTGCATACGCTTGAAGAGCGCTCTCTAATCAAGACGAGGGGCCGGGTTGACGGGCCGGGCAGGCCTATACTTTACGGCACCACCAATGAATTTTTACAGCACTTTGGTTTGAGGTCTCTCGAAGATCTTCCCAAATTGAAGGAATTTCAGGAGAGCGATCTGGATTTTGTTAAGGAACAGCATAAGGCGCAGGTTATTGATACGAAAGACGCGAGCGAGCTTTCAACGGTGAATAAAAACATAGAGGAGTCTATTTCGCCGACCGACCAGAAAAATTCAGGTACGGCTTCGTAGAACTTTGTAGACATTTCCTGCGAAGCTCTTCTTCGCTAAAACTTCGAAGAAATCTCGCCGAAGCCTTGGCGAAGGCGGACCCGACCGGCTATGGGTAGTTGAAGGGCGAAGCAGAAAAGGAGACGCAAAATGAGTCTAAAGAAGCTTAGAGTGTCGATAGATTCCATTGATTCGAGGATATTGAAACTTTTAAATGAACGGGCGAAGATCACGCTTCGCGTCGGCGGCGTGAAGTCGAAACGCAACGAATCTATCTATGTGCCCGAGAGAGAGTCCGAAGTCTATAAGAAATTGGCCGACAACAATAAAGGGCCGCTTTCAAATGCCGCTCTGCAGGCAATATACAGGGAGGTCATGTCGAGCGCGCTCGGGCTCGAGAAGCCGATAAAGATAGCTTACTTAGGGCCTGAGTTCACTTTCACCCATCTTGCAAGCATGAAGAAGTTCGGTTCCAGCGTGGAGTACTCCGGCTGCAGCACCATCACCGCGGTTTTCGACGAAGTTGAAAAAGGAAGAGCGGATTACGGGGTGGTCCCTATAGAAAATTCGGTAGAAGGAGCCGTGAACCATACTCTGGACATGTTTATAGATTCAGATCTGAAAGTATGCTCTGAAATATACCTGGAGATATCGCATAGCCTGTTATCTAAAGAGTCCGACATAAAGAAGATAAAGAAGGTATATTCCAAGGACCAGGTCTTCGGGCAGTGCAGGCTTTGGCTTGAAGAACATCTTCCCAGCGTTACTTTGGTCGAGGCTGCAAGCACCGCCCGTGCCGCCGAAATAGCTTCAAAAGAGAAAGGCACGGCATGCATAGCCAGCGAGCTTGCGGCGGCCAAGTATTGCCTTAAGGATCTCTATGATTCTATCGAGGACAACGCCCACAATGTGACAAGGTTCTTAGTGATCGGCAGGACGGAAGCCAAGCAGACTAGACATGACAAGACATCCGTGATGTTCTCACTGAAAGACAGGGTGGGCGCCCTTCACGACATACTAATGCCTTTCAAAAAGTACAGAATAAACCTGACGAAGATAGAGTCCAGGCCGTCCAAAGTCAAGGCATGGAAGTATTACTTCTTCGTAGATATGGAGGGCCATCATCTCGATAAGAAGATCTCCAACGCTCTCTCTATATTGAAGAAGAACACGACATATTTAAAGATACTCGGCTCATATCCCGCTGCCGAAGTATTGTAGAAAACGTAATGTCAAATGTCAAAGCACAAATGACAATTTAATGTCAAATGACAAAGCACAAATGTCAAAACATTGGTTTTGAAATTCATCATTTGGATTTTGAATTTTATTTGTCATTTGCCTGCCTGCCGGTAGGCAGGAATTTTGTCATTTGTCATTAGATGGAAGGAATTAGTGATGGGGAAGATCGATAAATTATTTCGTAAAGAGATAGAGGATATACCGGTATACATCCCGGGCAAGCCCATTGAGGAAGTCCAGAGGATGCTGGGGTTGAAGCGCGTGATAAAGGTCGCGTCGAACGAGAATCCTCTCGGGCCTTCCCCGAAAGCCGTTTCGGCGATTAAGAAAGCTTTGAAGGGCATAAACCGTTATCCCGACGCGGCGTCCTGGTATCTTAAGGCCAAACTATCTACGATCCTCA
>JAPLMG010000252.1 GCA_026387165.1 Candidatus Omnitrophota bacterium | reverse complement strand
ATAGTGGAAACACTCGCCTCTGGGCGCTTCGATCTGCCCTATCCCCTCTCCCGGCGGGATCTCTTTGGGATTTGAATCTATCGGGCCTTCCGGCATCTTGTCGAGGCACTGCCTGACTATGCTGATCGATTCGAACATCTCTAATATCCTCACCACGGCCTTCGCGAATACGTCCCCCTCTTTTTGAGTGATCACGTTCCACTTTACTCTGTCGTACACTCCGTAGGGGTCATCGCGCCTGACGTCGATATCAACATCCGACGCTCTGGCAACCGGGCCTATCGCGGCATAATCTATAGCGTCCTCTTTTGTCAGGATACCTACGCCTTTAAGCCGCTCGTGCAGGACGGGGTCATCAAGAACCGCGCCTATGAGCATGGTAAGATGCTTTATGAACTCATCCAACCTCTTCAATATATAGGATATGTGCTCTTTCTCTATATCGCGCCGCACGCCGCCCACCTTATGCATGGCATAATTCTGGCGGTTGCCCGTAACGGTCTCCATTATGTCGCATATCGGTTCGCGGTACTTCCACGCCCACATGAATACGGTGTTATATCCTATAAAATGTCCCGCAAGGCCCAGCCAGAGCATGTGCGAATGCAGCCTCTCTAATTCCTGGCATATAGTACGTATATAAAGCGCTCTTTCAGGAACTTCGATGCTGCCTATCTCCTCAAGAGCCTGACAACACGCTATCGGATGGCTTGAAGAACAGATGCCGCATATACGTTCCACAAGAAAGATCGACTGATCATAGCTTTTGGATTCGGATAACTTCTCTATGCCGCGATGGTTATAGCCTATCCTCACGTCGACATCGACAACCTTTTCGCCCTCAACCACCAATTTATAAAATTCCGTCTATTCCTGTAAAGGATGATACGGGACTATAGGTATGTGAGCCTTATGACACATTAAGTACACTCCTTAAATTGAACCCTAATGTCAAATGACAAAATCCAAATGACAAATGAAATCCAAAATTCAAATGATAAATAAAATTCAAAATCAAAACGACAAATTTTTAACCTACGATCTTGTCATTTGTGCTTTGACATTTGTCATTCAATTGACATTTGTCATTCTTTCCTAGAATCTCTCTTCGGCACCACGAAATCTTTTCTCAGCGGATAGACGCCTTTCGGCCAGTCGTCGGGTAGAAGGAGCGGCCTGAGATCGGAGTTGCCGTCGAACTCTATGCCGAAAAGTTCGTGCAGCTCCCGCTCTATCCACCACGCCGATCTCGTTATATCGGTTATGGTATCGATGTGCGGATCCTGCTTGTCACTCAATATCGCCCTGAAAGATATGGTGATACCAGACGGATCGTGCTAAAAATGGTAGAGTATCTCAAGTGAGTCAAAATCATCGACTCCGGACGCGGTATCGAACCTGAAAGAGAGGTCCTTGAATATGTACCGCACGAAATCCTTGATATCTTTAGGATATATATCTATGTAGGCCCTCTTGCCGGATACCTTCTTTACATTCAGGATATTACCGCCGAACCTGGTGTTTATATTCTTTAAAAACTCGTCCATCGTCATTTGCATGCTCCTCGCCCTCGCAATGACGGCTTTGCCGTCAATTTGCCTATCAGCTTCAACAGCCCCGTCATTATCGCTTCCGGCCTGGGCGGGCAGCCCGGTATATACATATCGACCGGTATTATCTCATCGAGCGGCTTGCCGGTATTGTAGCTGTCCTTAAAGAGCCCTCTTGAAGAGCCGCACGCGCCGAACGCTACGACGAAACCGGGTTTTGGCATCTGCTCATACAATGTTTTTATCATGGGGACAGTCATCTTGTTCGCCGAGCCGGTGCAGAGCAGGACATCCGCGTGCTTTATGCTGCCGACTTGCACCATACCGAATCTTTCGATATCATAGCGGGGCGTCAGGCAGTCTATGATCTCGATATCGCAGTTATTGCAGCTCCCGCTCGAGAGATGAAATACATAAAGAGATTTCGTTAATATTTTTTCTTTTAAGCCCATTTAATATCCTAAATAAGCTAAAACAATCGCCAACATCGCCAGAATCGTAGGTATGCGCCAGAAGAACCGCACCGCCTGATCTATCCTGACACTCGGGTTTGTATTCTTTATCACGATCACAAGAAGCAGGATAAGGATGTATTCTAATATATTCCAGAGCATCCCGTCTATGGTAAATTTTATACCGCCGAAATACAATGTTATCAGAAGTATGGGCAAGGCGAAGAAGAGTATTGCCTTTGCGATCTTAAACATTGCCAGCGCCCTGCCGGAATACTCTATGCATGGCCCGGAAACGATCTCTGTCTCAGCT
>JAPLMG010000088.1 GCA_026387165.1 Candidatus Omnitrophota bacterium | reverse complement strand
TGGCTATAGTGATGGCGTACTTCTGGCCCGCCTTGGATATGATCTCGGCTTCCATTTCGTGGTACTTCGCTTTGAGAACATGGTGAGGAATGCTCATCTTCTTTAAGAGAGTGCTTAAGGACTCCGACTTTTCTATGGAGATAGTCCCTACGAGAACGGGCCTGCCGGCCTTATAAAGCTCGGCTATCTCTCTGCATGCGGCGTTGAATTTTTCGCGCTCCGTTTTGTATATAACGTCCGGATGATTGGTCCTCGCCAACAGCTTGTTGGGCGGGGCCACTACGACATCGAGGCCGTAAATCTTCGAGAACTCCACCGCCTCCGTCTCGGCAGTTCCGGTCATCCCTGCCAGCTTCTTGTACATCCTGAAATAGTTCTGGAATGTGATCGTGGCCAGGGTCTGATTCTCCCGCTCTATCTTCACATTCTCCTTGGCTTCCACAGCCTGATGCAGGCCGTCGGACCAGCGCCTGCCCGGCATAAGTCGTCCGGTGAATTCGTCGACTATCATCACTTCGCCGTCTTTGACTACGTAGTCGACATCCCTTTTATAAAGAGCATGAGCTCTTATGGCCTGCCTTATATGATGTTCCCATTCAGACTGTATATCGTCGTACAGATTCTTGACCCCGAGCATCTCCTGGCACTTCAAGACGCCTTCTTCGGTCAGGTTCACCGTGTGGTTCTTTTCATTGACGGCGTAATCTATGCCCTTCTCTATGTCGACGCCTTTATATTTGGCGTCGATCTCTTCCTTATCGGTCGTGATCTTTCCTTTAAGGCGCGGCACTATCTTGTTTATGGTGTAATATTTATCGGTGGATTCTTCGGCCGGCCCGGATATGATAAGAGGTGTCCTCGATTCGTCTACAAGAATAGAGTCGACTTCGTCCACGATGGCGTAGTTATGGCCGCGCTGTGCCATATCAACACTATTCACGACCATATTGTCCCTTAAATAATCGAACCCGAATTCATTATTGGTTCCGTAAGTGACGTCGGAAGCGTATGCTTTTCTTCTTTCGCCCTGGTCTATGTCGTGATATATGACGCCGACTGACAGGCCTAAAAATTCATATATGGGCCCCATCCAGTTCCTGTCCCTTTTGGCGAGATAATCATTTACGGTTATGACATGGACACCTTCCCCCGTAAGCGCGTTGAGATAGACAGGAAGCGTCGCTACTAAGGTCTTGCCTTCTCCGGTAGCCATCTCGGCGATCTTGCCCTGGTGCAATATTATGCCGCCCATAAGCTGAACGTCGAAGTGGCGCATCTTCACTGTGCGTTTTGCCGCCTCTCGCACTACCGCGAACGCCTCGGGCAGAACATCAGCGAAGATCTCATTCTTTAAATTGCGGTACTTTCTCTTCAGCCTCTCCTTCTCGTCTGGGGCTGTGGCGCCCTTGTAAAGCTCCCACATCTCGTTCAGGCCGTCTGCATGATCAAGTCTGCTCTTCTCTATTCTGGACTTGAATTCGTCGGTCTTCGCGCGCAGTTGGGCATCGGATAATTTCGATATGACAGGCTCAAACGCGTTTATGGCGTCTACAGCGGGCTTAAATTTCCGCACGACTCTTTCATTCTGCGTTCCGAGTATCTTTTTTAGGATAAAGTTAAACATTTTTTCACCCGCGGCCAAATTAGCATAACTGTCATTCCCGAATGCTTTAATCGGGAATCTTGGATTCCCGCTTACGCGGGAATGACAGTTATGATTTTACTTTTGACTTCCTTAAATACGCTTCTATGAATCCGTCTAACTTGCCGTCAAGCACCGCATCCGCGTTGCCCACCTCAAAATCCGTCCTGTGGTCTTTCACCATCTTATAAGGATGCAGGACATACGACCTTATCTGGCTGCCCCATTCTATATCCTTCTTTGAATCGTATGCTCTCTCGATCTCTTTAGCCTTCCTCCGGCGCTCAACCTCATAAAGTTTCGCTCTCAATAGTTTCATCGCCATCGATTTATTTTTGAATTGCGAACGTTCATTCTGGCATTGTACCACTATACTTGTGGGAATGTGGGTTATCCTGACGGCGGAATCCGTCTTATTTACGTGTTGGCCTCCCTTGCCGCCGGCGCGGTATGTATCTACTTTTAAGTCCGCCTCTTTCACTTCTATCTTTATATCGTCCGAAACTTCCGGTATGACGTCGACCGAAGCGAATGAAGTGTGCCGCCTTTTATTGGAATCAAAAGGAGAGATCCTCACTAAGCGGTGCACTCCGGTCTCCGCCTTGAGGTACCCATAGGCGTAATCCCCTGCTATGAGAAGAGTGGCGCTCTTTATGCCAGCCTCTTCACCTTGCAGCTGATCGAGCCATGTGAGCTTGTAGCCCTTGCCCTCGGCCCACATCGTATACATCCTCAGGATCATCGCCGCCCAGTCGCACGCCTCTGTCCCTCCGGCCCCGGCGTTGATATTCAGGATCGCGTTATTTATATCGGTCTCTTCGCTGAGGAGTGTCTTGAATTCGAGATCACCGGCTTTAACGCTAAGCTCCGCGAGGTCGTTCTTAAAATGCGTTAACGATTCTGTGTCTTCGGCCTGGGCTATCTCCATTATATCGCGTATGCCCTTGACGCCTTCCTCTATCTTAAGGTACGGCTCCGTCGCGAGCTTTAACCTCTTCAGCTCTTTTACCGCGTTTTGAGACCGCTCCTGGTTATTCCAGAATCCTTCCTGGGCGATCTCTTTTTCCAAATGCGTAGCGCGCTCCAACTTTGCATCTATGTCAAAGATAACCTCTTAACGCCTTAAGCTTCTTCTCTATCCTCTGTAGCTCCTCTTTCAACTCTGATATCATTGCGGTGAGCTCCTATCCTGTTTGGTTTGTGTAAGATGTGATTATATCAATATTAAGATATGCGGTCAATCAATTCGGTAAAACACCGTCATTGCGAGCGAAGTGAAGCAATCTCTTTTTTTAGCATTTGCCTCTTGCGCGCCGCTCCCTTCGCGAACCCTCCTATCGATCCGTCCGCTCTTATCACTCTATGGCAAGGCACGATGCCTATGTAAGGATTTTTGTTAAGCGCATTTCCGACCGCCCTATAAGCTTTCGGCCGCCCTATCTTAGCGGCAACCCACTTATACGACCTCGTTTGACCTTTGGGAATTTTCGATACGGCGAGATACACCTTCTTTTCGAATCCGGTAGGCATGCAACCCTTGATCAGGACTTACTTCACCGCGTACGGCGAGATACGAACGGTCTTGCCGTTCTGCCATACAACAAGCGGCCGCCCCGTTTTTTTATGCCGCCTCACAACCTTGCGCACGGCCATTTTTAGAGCAGCTTCGGCCTTATCCTGTAAAGACATTCTCTTCTTCATGAATCACCTCAAAATTTGTGAATGGCGTCGAATAATTTATCGTTAAATATCTCAACATGGCCATTTCGCCTCTTTGCTATCAATATAGGCTTGGCTTTGGAATTATCAAACAACATCCAGGAGTCCACCAATGGCTCATATAATTTAAAAAAATTCCGTATGCTGCGCGTGAAACGCCTTTTAACGTCCGGCGCAGGCACATCATGGCCGCCGTCTCTAACCCTTTCCTTTATGCGCTCTATCGCTAGATCCGGATTTGGGATCCATAAGAAAAAAAGGTGCAATGCGTACCTTTTTCTTTTTAACTCTTTCAGCAGATTCGCGTATGATTTTCCCGCCAAGGTCGTCTCAAAGGCAAAATCGAAGCCCTTCCCCGCGAAATCATCGATTTGCTGCAATACAAGCCTACCTGCTTTTATTGCCACTATTTCCGGTGAAAATGGCGAAAGCCCCCGCGCTATGAGGTCCGCGTTTACAAAATTAGGACAATGGACATACTCAGGCAGAAACTCTCTGGCAAAAGTGGTTTTACCGGAGCCGTTAGGTCCGGCGATAATGTAGGTATTTTTATCCGGCATAGCTGCAATTATACCCTAATCAAAGAACGCTCGCAAGATTTTAAATTATGCGGCCTGCTCCAGCTGCGCGAGGATGAGACGGTAATAATCGGCAGCCTTCTCTATGGGGATCCGGCCTGCGTGCGGCAGCCTTATGAATATACCTTTACTTATATCCTTAAGCGCCTTTTTGATCGGCTGATCGTCGCCCGATATCTCTACACACTGCCTTCTGATAATAGAGATGATGTCTTCATATTTAGCCATCTCTTCGAGCGGGGTGTTGTTCGGGATCTGCGACGACAGAAACGCCATATTCAGCATGGCGACCAATTTCATCGCCTCATTCTCCTTATAGTCCTCTATCGAAATCCGGCCTTCCCCGATCTTACGGGCTCTTCCCTGGTCAGAATAGCATTCTACGCTAAGAATGACGCCGCCTTTTTTTCCGTTCGCTATTAATTTTACCCTGTCCTTGCCGCTGCGCACATACATCGGCAGTATCGTCTCGACATAATATTTTATTATGCGCCCTGCGTCTGAATCTCTCCCTATCTTACTTTCGTTATAAGTCACAGTATAATATTTAAGCTCGACCTCTTCGCCCTTTTTCAGCCTTCGCTCATTTTCCTTCTCTTCCAGCGCGATCCTGAACAATATCTTCCTTAAGTTTTCGATATCCGGCTCATTTTGCGCGGTAAGTCCGTCATTGCGAGGAGTCAAAGGCGCGGCGGGCTTGACAGTGTCATCTGGTTGTGATATGCTTACTGCCGGTATGTCTAAACCATTTTGGTCCGATAAACGATTAGAAGCCGTAAGTAAATCAGCGCTCACATTATTCCAGGGATTCATACTAGTGGGGTTGCTGGGAGGAGTTTTCGGTAAGATTGATTCATTATGGCTTAAGTCAGTATTCGTGGTATCAACTGTTGGATTATTCATAATAGGATTGCTGTTCGCGGATAAATCCGGTAAGGAGGATTGAGATGTTTGCCTTAATAACAGCTCTTGCGATTTTTTTGGTTGTCTCTGTGTGGATCTTTTTTGACCGTTATTATCACCCGAAACACCATCACCGATAAACCCGTCATTATCAAGAGAAAGTGATTGATCATGACCGGCCTCTCTTTCATTTTTATCGGTATTACGATTTTTGTTATTCTCATCGGTATCTTCGCCGTTCCCCGCGGCCCCAAACATACCAGATAGTCCGCCCTGCTTATTTGTACTTTCCGGCGCCGCGGCGGGGCTTGCCCTGAACCCGAGCTCCGAAGGAGCGAGTGGTTCGGGGACGACGGGAGCAGTATCAACGACCCTCTCGGTAGACCCATCTGTGTCAACAACGGCGTGCGCCGATTTAATGAATGGCTTGCTTAAATCAAAAGGCTCATAATTTGTGTCATGCGTGGAGTCCCTGGTTTCCGCGGGCACAAGACTGCGCGTTACTACCCCGGCCGGCTCAAGCACGATTTTCATCTTTACGATGTCGCTTTTTTGCAATTCCGGGGCACCTTCCAACCACGTAATGTTTTCCGGATTTATCCTGTTTTCATTAATTAGGAAATTTCTTATTGTTTCGTAGCTATAATATCCGTCTCCTGCTTTTGCTTTAGAATTCTCCTTGGTTATGACAGCCAGCCTCCAATTAGGTCCGGAGATTCCTTTAAACAGCCTCTTCATTAATCTATTCTCATCCAATTCATCTGGATAGAGATATATCAATATTCTCTCTCCGGTTTTTACATTAAATGCCGCTATTGCCCGGCAAAATATTATAGGGCACTGTAGATAATGTTCTGGGTTATCCGCAATCTCGTAATCATTTTCATTAACCGCCGTATAGTTAGGCCCTTCGGATAATATTTTTCGGGCTGTGTCATCTTGCGATACCTCTCGTTTGGGACTATCCGGCAGCGGCTGCTTAAGGTAATGGCGGTTCCTGTCAGGTTCTGTGCGATCATCCGATAGTATCTCGCCGGGCTTTGTAATGCGCGGAGATTCAGATTCTGGGGACGGTCCTTCCGGTGCCGCCACATCCCGCGCCGCGGCTGGCGCGGAGTCGGGGCGTGATCCGCTTTCCGGAGCGTCTCTTCGGGATTGCCGCGCTCTGTTTTCGCGCGGATTTTCTTTTAAATATATTTTTTCGGTTTCAGCAGCAAGCAGCGTCATGTCGCCAGGAAGATATTCCTCGAATATTTTCCTCATTTGCTCTTTTGTCGGTTTAAATTTTTTTTCTACTTTATCGAAATTATTATAAGGCTCACCCGACATCCCGGCCTTTATCCATTTCCTGACCAGGTGCCAGTTGCTGCAGCTACCGCTTAATTCGTCCGGAATTTCAGTACTGTCAAAGTCCGCGCCAACCGCGTCCGGTTCAGCGAATATATCAAAACAATCCGCGGTTAAATCGAACAATGCCGCCGTATACACATTGCGGGCCTTGAACTTCTTTTTAAGGATTTGTTTGGTCTTATGAAGTGTAAAGCCTGACGCCAGCATATCGTCTAAGATCAGAATGGGATTGCTCAGGACATTTTTTAGATCGGGCACACTTTTTATGGTGGAAATTACCGTCTTTTCATTATATGCCTGCCCGGCTTCCTCAAGATATATAAAGCTCGGGACCGGCTTATCCGGATATATCCTCTGCCAGCACAGCTTGAAAAGTAACGCAGCGGGCTTGGCGCTGAATCCGCAGACGAAGACGGTTCTTATTCCTTTTTCTTCCGCTTGTTTTAAAATTAATATGATTGCCCTTATCAACAGAGCGCGGTATTTTTTATTCTTAAGGAATTGATATTGCGCGTCCGTTTTTACAGGCACGACGGCTCCCTTATCGACTCCCGGTGTCGATTTCTGACGAGCCTCGCCCGTTCCGGGCGCCGGGTCCTCGGCCGTCACCGTCTCATGCGGCCCATTGCCTTGCGAGAACGCCGGGTCGTCGTGCGTCGCCGCGCCGAAAGAATCAAACAGCCCGTCGTTTCCGGAAGGCTCAGCCGCATCATGGCTGGCGGTGCCGGCAGGCGGCCGCGCCTCACCGCCATTTTCCTCTTTTTTACGAGCGGCTATCTCAATATTAAGCTTTTTCAGGCGATCTTCTAAATGGGATAATGAAGGTGATAATTGAATAATTATTCTGAAGATCTCTCTAATTATAGGCCCTATCTCGTCAACCGGCATCGATCCGCGACTATCTCTTAGTCTCTTGCTCAAAGGAGCATACATACCTTCCATCTTTTCTATCAAGCTACTGACCTTCTTTCTCTCCTGTTCAAGCTTCTCTTCGGTTAATCCTGGATATTTTGAAAGGTCCACAAGGTCGGGCGCCTGTTGTAAGAGGTTCGCTATGTGCTTGAATAAAACTCCCCCTACGGGCACAGGGCCGGCTATGCCTTTTAAGGCCCAATAAGCAACGCGCTCGTCATCGAAACGGTCGCGGTCATCGCGTGAATACTTAGCCGCCTTTTTGCGGGCAAGCTCCTCAATATCATCCAGATATTGAAGCGTATCCGCCACATCATGGGCCTTGTCACGCTCGATATCGAAATCGACCCAATTTCCATCGATAAAGACCGAGGCGAAGATGTGCTCGGATGTTTCTTCCATCCGGAACAATACTAAGGCAGGCATTAATCCGTATGCGTCTTTCTTGACCATGACAACGCCGTAGCGCGCCCTAAGGCCCGCGGCGCGCGCCATTGCGATGAAGAGCCTGGCGGCGTTGTAACACATGCCGCGGCGCGTCTTTAATGTCTCGACCTCGGATGCATCCCAATAAGCGCCGTGTCCGATGGCATAATTTATGTTATCAGCCACCCAGTCCCGGAGGGCGACGGCCTTTTCTGCATCAGACTTTAGGCCCCGCGTTATGTATAAGCTCGCGGCCGCAGGGTCTTTTAAATATTCATCATCGACTCCCGGCGTCGATCCCGGTTCGCTTGTCTTAACGGCCACACCTATATGCTCCTCTGCGCCGGCGGGCGCGACCTCGCCGTTTCCGGAGGCGGGCGCAGCCTCGACGGCGCCTGTTGCTGGCTCATCTGTGCCGGCGGGTGAAGCCTCGCCGCCGCCGGCGGCGGGCGGCACGATCACTATCTTTGTTCTGATTATCGGGTTTCTCACTATCCCGCGCCACCCCAAGCACACCCGATAGTTTATCCGGCGTGTCAGCAGATTTATCTTTTGCAGCCCCTTGGACAACAAGGGGCTGTTCATTTTGTGTCATTCTGGAGTCTCCCGCATCCGGGCTCGCGGCGGGCGGCTGTGTATTTGCTGTGATTTCGCGAATTATTCCCTCAAGCTTGTCTTTTTCTATGCAATCCTTTAAAGTAGAATCATGCTCCCATAACCAATCTTCCCACCCATAAGCATATTCGAATATATGAAGTTTCCCATAGATCTCTTCAAAATGTTCGCAAAGATAAACCAGCCTTTCTCCTGCTTCTTGAGAACTATAATCAAGCTTTCTCAATTCATCATATACAGGAGCAAGATAATACCAGAATGCGCTGAGCATTACCGATTCTTCACTAAGAAGCCATAGCTTCTTTTTTCCTTTATAACCATGGACTTCGGCAGGATTCATTGCGGCCATGAAAGAGATCGCGGCTTCCCGCGTCCTGCGAGCGGCAAGAAATATCGCGATTGCCTGTCCTTCGCGCTTCTTCATTAAGACTTCGCGGCCATTTGGTTTTTTCATAAAATCTTTTACAGCTTGATGAACATCTTCTGAAGCAAGGACAGCTCTTGGTAATAGCCATTTATATCGAATTTGATGCCCTAAATTATTGAATATATACGTCAAATGACTATCGGCCAAGATCATTGCGGCTCTTTTATCCAAATCCATAGGACTTGCCCGCGTTTCAACAATAACCGGTAGAGCCCAAAGAGCGTTTCCGGTTAAAGTAATCAGGTTTTCACAACTGTTTAAGTAATTTCGTATCTCTGACCACTGCGGATGATTTTGGATCCTGGAAGCCCCCTCATCAATTTTGATATCTGCCGGCATCTCATCAAGCAGTGATTGGATTAGGGTTGCTGCCTTATTCACAGATTCCGGGGCCATCGCAGGTTTATCAGGTTGAGGCCGCGTCACAACTTCGTCATTGCGAGCCTGCGCCTCACTCCCGTCATTGTGAGTCCCGCCACGATTGGATTGCACGGCGAGGCGGGACGAAGCAATCTTTCCATCCTGCGCCGTCCCTCGACTAACGCTCGGGACGGTGTCCTGAGCGGGGCCGAAGGACTCCGCGGCCGGGCTGGCGGCGACCTTAAACGCGGGTATCATGGCGAATAGATCGCGCTCCATCATATACCGCGCTATCGCGTTCTGTTGATCTTTATAGATTTTCTCGGCTGCCCGCCTGAATCCGGGAATGATCTTGATCTTGCCGGAGGCAAAAAGCCCTTCGAGCATTGGCTTTAACGCTACTTCCGTCTCCGATGACGGATTTGCCATAATATTTCTATATCTTTCGCCCGCATCCTCATCTATCCATATTTCGAGCACCGCATCAAGGGAGACCGGTGAAGTTATCGCTGGATATGGGTCTATTTTCCCCGGTATACGTAATTCAGCCATCCCTTCTCTGGCCAATCGGTTGAATAAATTCGTAGAAAAAAGAAGTATGGCCGGATGATTTGCGTCTTCTTTATGAAACGCATAGAGGGCTTCATAATAAGGCCCTCTCCCTAAAAGGATCTCTCCCGAAAGCATGTTGCTCAGGATAAATTCGTCCAGGCCGTTCATCCCATGGTAGAGAATGCCTTCGGTGAATTCTAAAGGTTTTCCGCTTTTTGCCAGATCCTGCTGCTCGGGTAATAAATCCAAAGCACTTTCCGGCGCCCTGGGTGCGTCTACGCTGCGGATAATCTCATTAAAACGTTCTTCAGAAAACCTGTCATCCGGATATCTTTCAGAGTATGCTTTCATTATCCCTGCCATCGTCTCACGCGCGGCCGGACTGACCAAGATTCTTCTGGCGGCTTCGAGCAGCGCCAAACCGCCGCCAGATCTTATATTCGATCCGTCTAGGTCAATTATAATTTGTGGCGACGCGTTCATTGATGCTAAAGTCCTTAAATCGCCTATTGACTCCGTATCCACCGATACCGCCGATTCCGGGGCCATCGCAGGTTTGTCAGGTTGAGGCCGCGCCTCACTCCCGTCATTGCGAGGAGCCGAAGGCGACGAAGCCCCTCGACATTGCTCGGGACTTCGTCCTGAGCTTTTGTCGAAGGACGAAGCGATCTCTTCATCCTGCGCCGCGCTTGAATCGGCGGCGGGCGGTTGTTCGGCGGGCAGGTCAATGGCGGACGCGTGTGGCGATGCCTGACCATGGGAAAACTCTCTTTTTGATACGTCAGCCCAGTACCCTGAGATAATAGATATGATCCTGTCTAAAGCGAAATCCAGCTCTGCCCCCTCCTTTGCCGTCTTTGCAATTTTTATGAACGTATCTATATTTCTAAAGGCGGCTTCCGATCTCTGCTTATCGCTGCCCAGACCCCGGATCATTCTTTTTGTGAGTATTCCAAAGTAATTACTGCCCATAAAATCTTTTTTACTCATTCCCCACTTATTCGCCAATGTTATACCGCCGTATAACGCCGATCTTATAATGAGCGACGCGTCTTCGAGCCCAATGATATCCACAAGGTCACCTGTATCGCGTATAAATCCCCACGGGCTTACATTTCTTACAAAACCGGTCGAAGAAGAAAGGCCGACATCGCCGGCCGGTATAGTAAGCCCTGATTTCAGGCAGGCCGCGATATTCTGCGCAAGGGTACTGCAGAAAATGGTCATATGAGCGTCTTTTGCTTTGACGGTATCCCGATCGATCTCTTCCAGAAAGTTGTTATACATAATGGTACCACCCATAATGATGTCGCTCAGGCTTCTCGTATCGTCTATCACTACGCTTATTGAACCGGTAAGCTCCTTCAAGCCGGCTGCCGCGCCTATCCTGTCGAGTTGCTGCCTGTCGGCGATCTCTACCGTATCTATCGTGATAACCGAAAGAAGGGCGCCGTTATCAATAAGCAATCTATCCCTTTCTTTAGCGGTCACCTCTTCTTTGCTTGCTCCGCCTATCGCTATGTTGCTTTGCTGATAAGGCGTCAGGAATATGCCGCTCTTACCTTCAAACTTATTATCTGAAACAATTTCAAAGCCCATTTTTTTGGCATCCGGACTTCCCCATCGGTTTCGGAATTCCTGCGAACCGGGCAGGCCATTTAACGCTAAATCTTCCCCATCGGCTATTTGGCATACATAATCTGCGCCAAAACCTTTATAGCGTATAGCGGCTATATTCATCCTGGCGGTTTTAATGTTTTTCTTCTGCAAAAATGATTTCATCAAAATGAAATATGCCCGTCGCAGCGACTCCTGATAAATATAACTTGACGGGGAATATTTTTTGGAAAGAGCATCTTCCACCTGTCTCTCAGCGCCCCGGCGTATCCCGGCGAGAGGCTCTTTTCCGAACCTGCTGGATATAAAATCTTCGAACTCTTCGATGGTAGTGATCATATGCATCTTCCCGTTATCAAGAACAACAGTTAATGATTCTCCAAGAGCGGGCAAAGTAAGTATCCTCGAAGGCAGAAATTTTGTAGCGAAGAAAGGATATGTTATTCTGTTGCCATTGCCGTCTTTCACCCATTCAAGGCCTATTCCGGCAAGTTCTTCATCGGATACCCGGCTGCCATCCGGCTTGTAAAAATCTCCGTAAAAAGGCACGACCGCATCCGCTGCCGTAAAGATGCCGTCAGCGTCATATCTCTTAACCCTTTTTGACCGTATTCTTAAGAAGTTCGTTTCCACAATAGCTTGCGGTACCCCTGCCGCAGGCATTCTAAATTGTCTCTTTGATATATTCGGTTCTGTAATATTAAACCCGAATCCGCCCAGGCAATATCCTTTGGGCATCTGTTTTATAACGCTTCCCATGATCCGCGACAGCGCGAATGAAGACGGGAAAGAGGGGCTCTCCCCTTGCCTTACGCTCTCCACCTCACGGTCTAACAACCCTGCCCATTTATCGGCCATTTCAGCGCTTATTCCGTATTTATCTCGAAAAGACCCGCTCTTTTCTCCGTCCAAAGTTTTTGGTATAACCTGGTATTGTCCGTTCTCCAGCACTCGCACCAGCGGCCTCTCGCCTTTTGTCAATTCTTCCAGTATAAATGACACGGCATTGCGTCCTACGCTGACACCGGAATCTGCGCAAGCCTGCGCTATATCATCGGGATCGATAATGACGGAAGCCCCGTCAGGTCCATTAGCCTTTTTCTGTATGATCCCGCCTATCGTGATGTTCATGGCCGGGAATTCTGAAAGGTGCTACCAGAAGGCCGCCCTCCCGTAAATATAGAGCTGCTTTCTTTAATGCCTCGTCGTCAATTGCGGCTGTGATCATGATCTTGTCGAATTGCCTGACTCCGGCCGCAACAGGTATCCCTTCTATGCCATCCCCAAAATATGTATGGACATTCTTAAATCCCGTTAGATTTTTTGCTCCAAAATCGTATAATGTTTTCATGCGTTCAATAGTGTGCACTTCTTTGCACAAAGCCGATAATACCGCTGCCTGCCTTCCGCTTCCCGTGCCTATCTCTAAGACCGTGTCGTTCCTCTGAGGGTTGAGGAGAAGCGTCATAAAAAATATTATATCTTCTGCGGAGATCGTCTGGCCGCTGCCGATGGGATCGGGCATGCCTACACAATATGCTTTCCATGCGTGGGTCTCATCCAACCCCATAAATCTGTGCCTTTGAATACGTTTCATAATATCTATCAGCTGCCTTGCTTTAAAAAGGACCTCGTCCGGAGACTGACTTAAGATATCGGATAATGTTTCTATAACGCCTTGCGCGCCGGGCGTAAACAGTTCTTTAAACTGCCCGCGCCCATAAAACTCTTCTACCAATTCTTTAAATTTTTTCTCGGCTGTATCCGCCGGCCTGTCTGCCGGGGCGGCGCTTTCCGAACTGCCTTCTTCAGACCCCCTTTCAGATGCTTCAGATGCGGCCTTCATGAACTTAAACTCTTTTGCCGCGAAAGAATCCATGAAGGCCTTTGTTATCTTGTCCACGTTATGCGTAAACTCATACGCAAAATTGTCATTATCAACAAGCATATGTCTTGAATATGTGAAATTTATCGCGATAGGCCTGATACCGTTCGAAATAAGCGTATCGACTACTTCCTTGACCCGCTCTTCTATCTCCGATGTTGAAACGAGAGCGCCCTCTCTCGGCGCTATATAATCGTAGTCTATGCTTATAACAGCCGGCCCTGATACCCGTCCGGTCAGTAGGCTCAATGAATCGTAAACATCGTCGCCATAACAATACCGGACCTCCTCCGGCCGCGCCCTTTGCAGCGGCGTGCTTATCGGATTCTTGACCCATACAAACCTGCCATTCAGTATATTTTTCGCCTTGAGCCATCTGACCCAGCTGCCTTCATGAAGCTCATCGGCCATGACTTCTTCTATAGCATCGGGGTGTGTGTCGAAATTAATAAGTGTTACGCCCGGATCGATGATCCCCCGGGACTTCAGGCCTTCTATCCATGTCACAGCGGCATCATGCTTTTCGCACACCATGACCGGGATGGAGACAGCCCGGCCGCTTAATGCCTTCACCTGGGAAAAATCTTCAGCCTTCTTTATCTCTCCTTCCACAGCCGCCGCGTCTGTATCCGCCGAAGGCGCATCGCCAGTTCTTTTGGCAAGATATTTAACCGCTTGGGCCAGTTCCTCTTTTCCCATATCATGCACATCCTGTTTCCCGCCTATGCCACTGAAGGATAATGAGGATAATGGGGACGGTTCTGTTTTTCCGTTTTGGTTTGCCGGTTCCGCCGGCGCTTGCCCTACGACTTGCCCTACGAAGCCCATTGTTGTTTCGGTTTGTTGGCGAAGTAGGGAGCCCCCCGTAGCTTCAGTCTGTTGGCGAAGTAGGGCGGCTGGGGCGGGCGGCACGATCGCCTTGACAG
>JAPLMG010000276.1 GCA_026387165.1 Candidatus Omnitrophota bacterium | reverse complement strand
AGTCCATGTTCGCATGGCCCAAATCGCGCCTCAAGATAAGGTCCTGGACCTCCTTAAGCCTGTTGATATGTTTATCGAGCTCCTTTGCCTTTTCCGGAATGAGGAAGAGCTGCACGTCCCTCACCTGGCCGAGCGCCTCCTCTATGCACCGCGCGTCCTTCTTGCTGTTCTGCCCAAGGTCATCGGCGAGCTCTGAAAGCCACGATATCGTGTAGTTGTAATGCTTCGTGTACAGAGCCTCCGTCGGTTCTTTGGTGTACTTCTTGGTCTGGTATATGCGGGGCTTCTTCGCAACATCCTTCTTCTTCCTGACGAACTTCCTCCTCCACTCCTCGCTGCAGCCCGCGAGGCTGGCGGCAATCACTAATATCAATAATAAAGATACCCATCTTCTCATCCCGCCCATCCCTTCACCCCACTATTTTTCTGAACTCTTCTTCGTCTATTATTTTAACACCCAGAGCCCTCGCCTTGCCGATCTTGGACCCGGGCTCCTCTCCGGCCACCACAAAATATGTATTCTTACTGACGCTGGACGACGGGTTCCCTCCGAGCTTTCTCACGAGCTCCTCGGCCCGGCTGCGGCTGTAATTTTTCAGAGTTCCCGTTATCACTATGGTCTTGCCCTCAAGGGCGCCGCCTCCTCGAGCTTCAATCCCGGATCGGGACATCCTGATATCGGTTTCGGATAACCTCTCCAGTATCCTCAGGTTCTCTTTATTGCTAAAAAAATCTTTGATCGACTCTGCCATCACGGGCCCTATCTCATCTATCCGGGTGAGTTCGTCAACGCCGGCGCCCGATAATTTGCTGATAGAGCCGAAGTGATCCGCAAGGACCCACGCGGAATGTTCGCCTACGTGCCTTATCCCGAGAGCGTAGATGAGCCGGTTCAGATCGTTCGATTTGCTATTTTCTATGGCCTTCAATAAGTTCACCGCGCTCTTTTCGGCGTACCTGTCGAGACCCTTGATATCACCCATCTTCAGATGGTATATATCCGCGTAATCCTTTACCAATCCTTTATCAACGAGCTGATCCGTGATAGCAGCGCCCATGCCTTCTATATTCATTGCGTCCCTTGAGGCGAAGTGCAGCATCCTCTCCTTTATCTGCGCGGGACATCCGGCGTTCTCGCAGCGCAAAGCCACCTCATCCGGGGCAAAGTGGAGCCTTGAGGCGCATGCAGGGCAGATCTTAGGCAGCGGAAAGCTCTTCTCTTTGCCCGTCCTTTTCTCCCTGGCGACACTCAATATCTTCGGAATGATCTCTCCGGACTTTTCGACATAGACCTTATCGCCTATCCTGACATCCAGCCTCTCTATCTCATCAAAATTATGCAGAGTAGCCCTCGATACGGTAGAGCCGGAGAGATGGACCGGCTTCAGTATCGCTACGGGCGTTATCGCTCCGGTCCTGCCTACCTGTATTATTATATTCTCGACCTCGGTGAGCGCTTTTTCAGCGGGAAATTTATACGCTATCGCCCAGCGCGGGCTCTTCGAAGTGCTCCCCAGCATCTGCCTCTGCCTGAGATCGTTCACTTTCACTACCATGCCGTCTATCTCAAACTCTAATTTTTCCCTCTTCCCTTCCCATGAGTCGCAGAATTCAATAACATCCTCTATATCTTTGCAGAGCTTGAAATGCGGGTTGACCCTGAATCCTGCCTCTTTAAGATATTCGAGAAGGTCCGTGTGCCTGCCAAAATCCATCCCTTCGCAGTAACCCAATCCCCATATGAATATATTGAGGCGCCTCTTTGCCACGATCCTGGGATCGAGCAATTTCAGCGATCCCGCCGCCGCGTTCCTCGGATTTTTGAAGGGCTCTTCACCGGCCTTCTCTTTCTCGCGGTTTATCGATTCAAAGACATCTTTGGTCATATAGACTTCACCGCGCAGCTCAGAGCGTAGAGGAACCTTCTTTACGTTTTTACTAAATTTCAGCGGTATGGAACGTATGGTCTTGAGATTGTTCGACACATCATCGCCTTCCATGCCGTCGCCCCTGGTCGCGCCTCTTACCCAATACCCTTTCTCATACAAAAGCGAGATGCTGACGCCGTCGAATTTTAACTCCACGACATATTCGTATTCTTCGCCTTTGAGGGACTTCTGCACCCGCCCGTCAAATTCCTTCAGTTCTCCGGCCGAATACGTGTTCTCCATGCTCATCATCGGAACGATATGCTTTACTACGGCAAAACCTTCGGCAGGATGGCCTCCCACGCGCTGTGTGGGAGAATCCGGCGCGATCAATTCAGGATGCGCGTCCTCAAGCTCTTTCAGTCTTCTGTATAATCTATCGTATTCCCGGTCGGAGATGACGGGCTTATTGAGAAGATAGTAAAGATCGTCATGCTCTCTTATCTCTTCCCTCAAAGCCTCTATCTCTCTTTTAATACTATCTTTCTGCATCTGCCTGTCCTGCGCTAACCTTTCAAAAAAACTTTATATCAAATCCTTCGAATTCCCCTGTCACGTTTTGCGGTTCTATACCGGCATCTCTTATGGAGGCGCCGAATATATCCTTTATCCTATCCAAAAATTTATTCAGAGCTGCCCCTTCCCCTTCGCAGACCATCTCTACCCGGCCATCCTCCAGGTTCTTCACCCAGCCGGTGACACCTAACGGGTGCGCGGCGCTTTGTGCCACGAATCTAAAGCCTACGCCCTGGACGGACCCCGAATAATATATATGAAGGCGTTTATTCATAATCGAAGCGGGATTAAAAATACGGGTGCCCTGCTTCGCCATTCAATTCTTATTTCAGAGGTATGGCTTCGCAGGGGCATTCTACTTCGCTACTCATAGGACATGTTCCTACGAAGCCCTACCTCAGATTAAGCATTGAAGGGCGAAGTAGAATGGTCGGGAAGGTGGGATTTGAACCCACGGCCTCATGGTCCCGAACCATGCGCGCTAGCCAGCTGCGCTACTCCCCGACTTATTTCGTATATAATCAAAGAATTTACATTAACCAAGTCCCGAACGATAACTTTATAGCTATAGGACTATTCTTAAAGGTATCGTTCGGGATCCCGAAAAACACCTTTAAAGAAGTCTGTTTACTATAAAGTTGTTTTTCGGGACGCGATAGCCAGCATAGGTAACCAAAAGGGCGGGGCTACGCCCCGATTAACTGCTGCAAACTGTCTCTTGACATGTCCCGCAACGCACATCTAAAAATAGCGCTCATCAGCATTAAGCCATGTTGCGGGGCTGCGCTACGCCCCAAAGTTAACATAATATTGTAACATAAGAGAAAAAGGCAGGCAATTGAAAAACGAAGAATACCGGGAAATGCGCTCCCGGAGACTATCTGCCCCCCGGGAGCGTAAAAACTAGAAGTTGCTGCTTTCGAGGAAGTATTCCGGATCCTTCAGTATAGGCCCATAATGTCCGGCTCCCGGGTAAAAGAATGTTGCCGTCTCAAATACTCCAATGCATGCCCTGATGATCCCGCGCCCAAGGCCCTTTAAGACCCCTACGGTGCCGGCAGCAAAAGGGCCGTCCGAATTGTTCGTTCTTGAGATCTGCTCCGGGATCTCCATTGGGAAGGTCACAATATTACATAAACCTCTACCTAATTTTGTAGCGGGCCCGTCCAATTTTTCGGCGGGTTCTTCGCAAAAAGCCGCAGTTGCCGAACTTACGATCAATGATAATACAACCGCGGCGAAAAACAGTTTTTTCATCATCCCGTCCCCCTCCTGTTAGGATAGCCCCGTCCATTCAAATATTAAAATTATAACTGCATAAATTATACACTACATAAGCCTGAATTGCCAACTAAAATAGAACGGGCGGTGGGAAAATCTATTCGGCAAAACCAAGAGCGTATTTGCCTATGATATCGAACTCTATATTCACTTCGTCGCCCGGGCGTTTGGACCCAAGGGCCGTGACCTTAAGCGTATGAGGTATTATGTGGACTATTGTCTTGCCGTCACCAACGCTGCCAACGGTAAGGCTGATACCGTCTAAAGCGATAGATCCTTTTTCAACTACAAATTTTTTATACTCCCATGGAAAAGCAACTTCTATCGAATAATTATCGCTTGCGCGCCGTATCTCTCTTATTCTCCCCACGCAGTCTATATGCCCCGTAACAAAATGGCCGCCCAGCGGGTCTCCCGCCCTCAGGGCGGGCTCTAAGTTAACGGATTCACCTATCTTGAGCTTCGAAATATTCGTCCTCCTGAAGGTCTCACTCATAACATCAAAGTCCAGGAAGCTCTTATCTTTACCTGTCAATGTCAGACATACGCCGTTAACGGAGACGCTGCCCCCTATATTCAACCCGCCCGCAATATCTTTTGCTTCGACAGATAATTTATAGACGCCGCCCAATCCGGATATCCGGCGAACCAAACCGAGCTCTTTTACGATTCCTGTGAACATTATTGCACCTCTGCCTCTATCAATATATCCTCTCTAAATCTTCTTACGGACATATTCTTTAACTTAAGCGCATCCTTTATCAATGCTGTCCCGCTTCCCTCTACCGCTGTCTTAGCGTCCCGGCCGCCGATTATCTTCGGAGCTATGAATATAAGAAATCTGTCCACCAGATTCTCTTTCACCAGGCCCGCTATCAATTCACCGCCGCCTTCCACAAGAATATTGGTTATGCCCATTTTTGCCAACGCCTTTAGTAATTTCTTTAAATCCACCTTTTCTCCGCGTCCACCGGCGGGTTTTACTACTATCACGGGAGCCTTATGCGGATCCGAGAAGACCTTCGCTTGGTGAGGAATAGCCGATCTGCCGCTGACGATCACCCTGACAGGCTGTTTGCCTCGCGATAGCCTGCTCAAAAGCAGCGGGTCGTCTCTTCTGACGGTATTTGCGCCGACCATCACAGCGTCCGCTATTCTTCTCAATTCGTGAACGTAGCGCCTGGAGTCGTCGCCGGATATCCATTTTGAGTCGCCTGTCCTGGTGGCGATCTTACCGTCAAGGCTCTGGGCGACCTTAACGGTCACGAACGGGATCTTCTTAGTTATAAATTTTATATAGGGCCTGTTCATCGCCGTGGCATCCTCGGCAAGAAGGCCGACCTTTGTCTTTATACCATGCTTTTTCAATTTCCTGATACCGCTTCCGTTATTTACAGGATTCGGGTCGGTCATGGCGATAACAACCCGTTCGATACCGCTCTTTATGACGGCGGCCGCGCAGGGAGGGGTCCGTCCGAAATGGACGCATGGCTCTAAGGTAACGTAAAGCGTGGCGCCTTTTGCTTTAGCGCCGGCTTGATGAAGCGCGTTGATCTCGGCATGCGGCAAGCCCGCCCTTTTATGATAGCCACGGCCTACTATTCTTCTGTTCTTAACTATGACAGCTCCGACCATAGGATTGGGGCTCGTCATGCCTTCAGCCTTCTTTGCAAGCTCTATGGCTAAACGCATGTATTTTTCGTGAATATTCATATTCAATCCTTACGACAAAAAATTTCTACCAATTTCTATAAATTTCAATTAATTTCTATTATCGAAATTTGTAGAAACTTGCTTCGCGAAATTTTCTCTCGCTCGCGCATGGAAAATTCCACGAAGTGAAATTTGTTGAAATTTATCGTACACGTATACGATCGGCTTCGTCTTTAAGTTTTTCCACCAGTTCATATGGCACGCGAACCGTCCCCATCAGGATCCTCCCTTTGCCCATGCCATGACAATCGGATCCTCCTGTCATTATAAGGCCCCGCTCTTTTGCCATGGCTTCATACCGCTTAGAGACGTGGGACTCATGATCCGTATGATAGACCTCCAGCCCCCTCAATCCGTGATCTATGAATTCATCTATATAGTCATCATTCCCTATCAGGTCGGGGTGCGCTATCACCGGCACTCCGCCGGCTTTCAATATAAGCTCCATGGTCTCTTTCGGAGATAATTTTGTATAAGGGACATAGCATGGTTTCGCAAAACCTATATATTTGTCGAAAGCCTCTCTTAAGCTTTTTATGGCTCCGGAATTCAGCATAGCCTTTGCTACATGAAGCCTGCCCACGGAGCCTTTATTGACGGCTATCCTGAAGACCTCCTCAGCGTCCACTTTTACGCCCATGGCGTTCAGCTTCCCTATCATAACGAAGATCCGCTCTACCCTGGAATCCTGGATCTCTTTAAGTTTTTTGCGCAGCCAATCCTGCTTCCAGTCTATAAAGTATCCCAACACATGGATCTCCGCGTCCAGCTTCTCCACTGACATCTCTATCCCGGGTATTATCTCCACGCCGTATCCTGGGCCTATGGCCATGCAGGGGTCTATGCCATCCACCGTATCATGGTCGCATATAGCTATTGCGGATAGATTCTTCTCCCTGGCGCAGGAGACGACCTCTTCGGGAGAGAAGGTGGAGTCGGAATAGAATGTATGAACGTGCAGGTCCGCGTACTTGACCGGGGTCATGGTTCGACTCGCTTCGTCCTTCGATTCCACTCAGGACTTGGCCTGAGCCTGTCGAAGGCCTTCGCTCGCTCACCATTATCCCGAGCAAGGCTGTTGTTTGATATTTGGCCGCGTCGAAGGATCATTTATCCTCCTTCGCGTTCCGTCTTATTTATCTTGTCAAGAACACCGTTCACGAATTTGCCGGAGTCGGGCCCTCCGAACTTCTTTGCGATATCGATCGCCTCATTTATCGCAACCTTCGGAGGGATATCCTTTACATAGAGAAGCTCGTAGGCGGCAAACCGCAGGACATTCCTGTCGATGACGGCCATTCTGTCGAGTTTCCAGTTGGTGGCATACTTGGCTATCATCCTGTCGATCTCTTTTTTGTTATCCGACACTCCAAGAACGAGGCCGGAGGCAAACTTCTTCACCTCGGCCGAGGACTCTTCATTGCCTTCCCAGAAACGATCGACGCAGTCCCTGGGATCGTCCCCGGTAATATCCACAGCGTATAATATCTGCAGCGCGTACTCCCTCGCCTTCGTCCTATTTCTCATCGTATCTCCTATATAATTTTTCGCCCAATCCTCAGGCGGACCTTGCGGTGGCCACTCTCACATCACTATAAAACTTTTCTGTTTCTCCCTGTATTGATCGCGGGTCCTGCCATTGGATTACCCAAATTTTGTGGTGGGGGGTTAATAAAATAGGCTGT
>JAPLMG010000273.1 GCA_026387165.1 Candidatus Omnitrophota bacterium | reverse complement strand
GAGGAGAGGGAATTTCCTCATAATTTCCTCTCCCCCAAAGGGGGAGAGGATTAAGGTGAGGGGGAAATTGTGCTAATTTGGACAGCAGTGATTGGGCAAGTAAATTTGCTCGGACAAAATTTGACAAAAATTTAACTTCTTTCAGGAATTTAAATTTTTTACTATATTGCCATAAGGTGTCAAATTTTGTAACGCCGCTTCAGGCGGAACCCCGCAAGTCCCGCCTGCGACGAGAGCGAAAAAATTTATTAGCTGGAAAGCACAAAGGCCTTTATGAAGCGGACCAATGAATCGTAAAACCTAAAACTAGAGTTATGGGAGCACAATAAAAATGTTAGGTCTTTTGTGAAGGATAAAAACGGTTATATTTAAGTATTTTTACATAATTAAAAGAACCGAGGATGTTCGCCTTCGCATTCAGTAGTATTCCACCGATTGCTTCGGCGAAATCTCTCCGAAGCACTGAGCATATCGCTGGTTGAATGCGAAGGAGGATTTGAGGGCCTTTCCATGGGCCCGAGTTCCGCAGGTTCCCGTTTTTATCCTGGGCAAAAGACCGACCCGACGAAGCGTTACGCAGGGCAGGTTATCCCTCGACAGGCTCGGGATGGTCCGAGGGATGGTGAGCAAAGTCGAACCAAAACCTGCCCTACAGGTAGTCGGATGCGAAGTCGGGGAACATTTTTCCTATAAGATTTTTATCATATTTGTGCTAACATAACGAAAGTTTTAGGTTTAGGGGCTGAGCTGAAAGGAAAATAGATGAAAAGATTAATTGCAATGCTGCTGGTTTTGGGTTTGTGCGGATGTTCGGCGGCGCAGGTAAGGCAGGAATTTGTCGGCTATTCCATGAACGACGTTAAGAATTCCAAGACAAAACAAGTGCAGGACTTTGATATGAGCTCTACCGATTGTATCGCCAAGATAAAAGATGTCCTGAAGGATATGGGGGTGATAGCAAGAGAGGATACAAGAAACCAATATATCGTCGCGGATAATTTTCAAAAGGTTTTCCGTTCCACAATAGATACGACCCAGGTGGGAATACTGGTGACTTCCACTTCTGAAGATAAATGCAGAGTGGAGATAGCGTCCGGCAACATAGATCTGGCCGTGTTTGTGGCCAAGGAGATAGCGATTAAGGATAGGCCGAAAGTCAATCATTAAGAGAAATTAATAGAAATTTGTAGCCCGCGAGGCTAACGACAAGCAGTAAGCACTAATTTTGCCATGCAAAATTAGTAGAAATTGATAGAAACTTATTGTTCAACAATTAGTTTCAACAAATTTCTTAATCTCTATAAATTTCGATAGGCGAAGGAGAACCGTATATGATAAAGAATATCACTCTCGGAGAAGAGATAACGATAACGACCAAGAACAAGATCGGTATTCTGGCTGACGTGTCGCAGATGCTCAGCTTGAAAGGGATCAATATAGAGGCGGTCCTGGGATATGAGGTGGGGCCTACAGCAAAACTATTGGTTGTAACGAACGCGAATCTCGTGATAGTGAACGAGCTGAAGAAGATGAAGTATAAATCGGTAAAGGAGGCCGAAGTGCTCCTGGTGGATCTTGACAATAAACCGGGCGCGTTAAAAGTGGTCTCTACCGAGATGAAAGAGAACAAGATAGATATAAGATATGTGTACTTAACGCCCTGCACTTGCGCGACAAAGGGTTCTTCAAGGATGGTCTTGCAGACCAGCGACAACGAGAGGGCGATGGCGGTATTAGGCAAGTATATCGGCGGCTAGAAAAATTTATCATGAAAACTTATGCGTGAATTGGCCAAGGCGTACGACCCTCAAAGAAGAGAAGACGCTATATACAAGAACTGGGAAGACAAAGGTTATTTCCGCGCCAAGAGCGACTCCTCCAAAAAACCCTATTCAATAGTAATTCCGCCCCCCAATATCACGGGGATACTTCATATGGGCCATGCCCTCAATAATACCCTCCAGGATATCCTTATAAGATTTAATCGTATGAAAGGCTTTGAAGCCGAGTGGATGCCGGGCACGGATCACGCCGGCATAGCGACCCAGAATGTCGTTGAGAAGAAGCTCGCGAAAGAGGGCGTAAAACGGCAGGAGATGGGCAGAGATAAATTTATCGACGAAGTATGGAGATGGCGACAGGATTACGGCTCTACGATAATAAGGCAGCTTAAAAAGCTCGGCTGCTCGTGTGACTGGGATAGAACGCGTTTCACTATGGACGAGGGCTTATCCGAAGCGGTTCTCGAAGTATTTGTAAGGCTCTATAAAAAAGGCCTTATATACAGAGGTAAATATATTATCAACTGGTGCCCGCGCTGTCAGACGGCGTTATCTGACGAAGAGTCTCAGCATAAAGATGTCGACGGCCTGCTCTATTACATCAAATACCCAATTAAAGATGTTAACCAGTTGGCTGGTTCGCCAGTTAGCCGGTTAAAACCGGAAAACCGGAAAACCGGAAAACTTTGTTGTTGTTGCAACGACACGGCCTGAGACGATGCTGGGGGACGTCGCTATAGCCGTCAACCCGAAGGACAAGCGCTACAAGGATCTTAAGAATAAGACGCTGCTGTTGCCCATATTGAACAGGGAATTGAAGGTGATTTACGATCCCATGGTCGATATGAAGTTCGGAACTGGCGCCCTAAAGGTAACTCCCGCCCATGACCCCGCAGACTTCGGTCTCGGACAAAAGTATAACCTCGAACAGATCAACATGATGAACGAAGACGCTACGATAAACTCGATTGGCGGTGATTATGAGGGCATGGACCGCCTGGAAGCGAGAGAGGCCATAATAGCGGATTTAAAAGAGCGCGGACTCTTCGTAAAGTCTGAAGCGCATCGATATGCGGTAGGCCATTGTTACCGCTGCCATACCATGGTGGAGCCGCGCCTTTCCCCGCAGTGGTTCGTTAAGATGAAACCTCTGGCCGAACCGGCCATAGCGGCGGTGAATGACGGTAGGATTAAATTTTATCCCCAGCGTTGGACCAAAGTCTATCTCGATTGGATGAATAACATACGTCCCTGGTGCATATCCCGTCAGATCTGGTAGGGGCACCGTATGCCGGTTTATTACTGCAAGAATTGTCGAGACAATAATGTTAACCAGTTGACCGGTTCGCCAGTTAGCCGGTTGAAACCGGCAAACCAGCAAACCGGCAAACCGGATAACTATATTATCGTATCGAAGGTCCGGCCAGAGATGTGCCCGACCTGCGGTTCAACGAACCTTGAGCAGGACCCCGACGTGCTCGACACGTGGTTCTCGTCATGGTTATGGCCGTTCTCGACCTTTGGCTGGCCGAAAGAGACTCCCGAACTAAAATATTTCTACCCCACAAATTCGCTCGTAACGGCGCAGGAGATAATATTCTTCTGGGTAGCCCGCATGGTAATGGCGGGCATGGAATTCATGGGAGACGTTCCTTTTAAGGATGTATATATACACGGCACCGTGCGCGATATAACCGGTACTAAGATGTCCAAGTCCTTAGGCAATGTCATAGACCCGCTCGATATGATAAAAAAATACGGGACCGACGCGCTGCGCTTCAGCATAATATCAATAACCGCCCAAGGCCAGGACGTATTCCTCTCTGAAAATAAGTTTGAGCTGGGAAGGAACTTCGCGAATAAGCTATGGAATGCCTCCAGGTTCATCCTCATGAACCTGAAAGAGGAAGATATAGACGTGGACCTGTGCGTATTCTTTAAGGAATCAGAGCTGGCTCTATCCGAAAGATGGATATTGTCGCGCCTATATTCAACTCTGGATAACGTAGAAAGGTGTCTGGGCGAATATAAGTTCAACGAAGCGGCGAATATCATATACGACTTCATCTGGCATGAGTTCTGCGACTGGTACATAGAGATAGCCAAGTCCACCATAACGGAAAAGAAATCTCAGGTTGTGCTGTATAAGGTTCTGGAGAAATCGCTTAGGATGCTGCATCCGTTTATGCCGTTCATAACCGAAGAGATATGGCAGGAGCTTCCCCGGATGAAAGATGCCGCGGGTGATTCCATAATGATACAGCCATGGCCTCATATACAAAAGAATATGATATCAAATGAGTCGGAAAGCGATATGAAGTGCCTCATAGACGTCATAACGGCAATAAGGAACATAAGATCCGTGTGGAATATCTCCCCTAAGCGTGAGATGACCGCATTGATAAATATTCATGATAAGAAAGACGAAGAGTTTCTTAATAAAAATATGGAGACAATCAAGAGACTGTCAAGATTGTCGAGTTTTTTGGCGGGGAAAAGGCCTAAGCCGAAGAACTCCGCTGCCAGCGTCATCGGGACTTTTGAGGTTTATGTGCCGCTGGAAGGCATAATAGATTTTGATAAGGAGAGGGCGAGATTAAAGAAGGAGGAGAATAGGATCGCGCTAGAGATAAAATCGATCGGTGCCAGGCTTAAAGATAAGCATTTTACTCAAAAGGCTCCGGAAGATGTCATAGAAAAGCAAAAGGCGCGGAAAGTGGAGTTAGAATTACAGGTAAAGAAGTTAAAAGATAATCTATCGTCATTGCGAGGCCGCTAAAGCGGCCGAAGCAATCCCGAAGGCTGCGAGCACGAAGTGCGAAGTAGTCAAAAGAGGCTGCGCAGCCGATTGCAATGACAAAAGAAGGGGGTAGTATGAAAAAAATTATTGTGCTGGCTGTGATCATTCTATGCGCGGCCTTTGCGGGATCATGCATGGCGGCCGAATCGCAGAAATTGTCCACCAGCCCAAAGCAATCAATGGTAGACAGGAATAATGACGGTAAGATCGATGGCGTAGATATTTATGATGAGAGCGGTAAGGTGGTAAAGAGAGGTTACGACACTAATGGGGACATGAATGTAGAGAACTGGGAGACTTATGACGAGAATACCGGCATGCCCATCGTTGTAGAGAGCGACACGGCGTTCTTATTGCAATAGAACCCTTCGACAAAAGCTCAGGGTTCTATCCTGAGCCTGTCGATGGATAGAAGAGGTTTTGTGCAGTTAGACAGAGACAGGGTATTACCTATAATCAAAGCGGCACTGAAAGAGGATATCGGCAAGGGCGATATCACCACCTCTGCTTTGGTCGATAAGTTCTTAAGCTCGCGCGCGACGATAATCGCCAATGAGGACTGCGTTGTGTGCGGGCTTAAGATCGCTGAATGGACTATGGCTCAGGTCGATTACAGCGTGCGCTTCAAGCCCAATTGTAATGAAGGAGATTTTGTCGGCAAGGGCAAGGAGCTGGCTTTTCTGGAAGGCCATGTCAGTTCTATTTTGCGCGCAGAGCGTACGATGCTCAATTTTATCGAATTTTTAAGCGGCATAACCACTAAAACAAAGATGTTTGTGGATAAGGCGAAACCGTATGGCGTAAAGATAATGGACACGCGCAAGACCTACCCGTTATTGCGCTATCTCGAAAAATATGCCGTATCGGCAGGCGGCGGTTCAAACCACCGCATGGGTCTCTATGACCAGGTGTTGATCAAGGATAACCATATAAAAGCGTACAGCGTACAGCGTACAGCGTACAGCGAAAAAAATAAAAAAATATCACTTAAAGATTTGGTAGAAACTGCCAGAAAGAAGAACGTGCGGGGCACCGTTATTGAGATCGAGGTAACCAATCCCGCTGAATTCGCGGATGCTCTGCAGGGAAAGCCCGATATCATAATGCTGGACAATATGACGCCTAAAGAAGCTCAGGCCTGCGTCGAGATAAGACGGATGTCAAAGACGAAAGCCATGCTTGAGGCCTCCGGCGGAATTAATATAGATAATATAGATCAGTACGCAGGTACGGGTATCGATATGATATCCATAGGCGCTCTTACCCATTCCGTCAAATCGATAGACGTATCCCTGGAAATCGTATAAAGATGCCGTTTAAACTTGTAAGCAGTTTTAAGCCTGAGGGTGATCAGCCGCAGGCCATCGAAAAGCTGGCCGGTGGCCTGGCCAGGAACAAACAATATCAGACGCTTCTGGGAGTAACTGGATCGGGCAAAACATTCAGCATGGCGTCCGTCATAGCCATGGTGGACAGGCCCACGCTTGTGATCTCCCACAATAAGACGCTCGCGGCGCAGCTCTACAGCGAATTTAAAGAGTTCTTCCCGAAGAATGCCGTAGAGTATTTCGTAAGCTATTACGATTATTACCAGCCCGAAGCGTATATCCCGCAAAGAGACATCTACATAGAAAAGGACGCGTCCATAAACGAGGACATAGACCGCCTGAGGCTTTCGGCGACAAGCTCGCTCATGTCGAGACGTGACTGTCTGATAGTATCAAGCGTATCATGCATATACGGCCTCGGCTCTCCGGAAGAATACGGCGAGATGCTCGTCTTTCTGGAGGAATCCCAGGAGATCTCAAGGGATGAGATATTAAGGAAGCTCATATCCATACACTACACGCGGAATGATTACGATCTAAAACGTTCGACCTTCAGGGTGAGAGGGGATACCGTAGAGATATTTCCGGCGTACACAAAGACGGCGTACCGGGTGGAACAATCGGGCGACAGGATAGAGCGCATATACGAGATCGACCCTTTAACGGGCAACACCGTCACCAATATGCGCAAGATCGGCATATATCCCGCCAAGCATTTTGTGACTACGCCTGACAGGATAAAAGGGGCGATCGTATCTATTGAGGAAGAGCTGGTTTCAAGGCTCGCGCAATTACGGCGGGATAATAAGCTGGTAGAGGCCCAGCGCCTCGAATCCCGCACAAAATACGATCTTGAGATGATGCGCGAGGTCGGTTACTGTAACGGTATAGAAAATTATTCCCGACATGTAGCGGGAAGGCCGGCGGGATCCAGACCATGGTGTCTCATGGACTATTTTCCAAAAGATTTTTTGCTCTTTATAGACGAATCCCATGTAACCGTGCCTCAGATAGGGGGTATGTATTACGGGGATAAGGCGCGCAAAGAGACTCTTATAGAATACGGCTTCAGGCTGCCTTCAGCTCTCGATAACAGGCCGTTGAAGTTTGAGGAGTTTGAGATCCTCACGGGCGATACTATATATGTTTCCGCCACTCCAAGTGAATACGAGCTTAAGAGATCCGCCGGCCAGGTCGTAGAGCAGGTTATAAGGCCGACGGGCTTGATAGACCCGCCTATCGAGGTAAGGCCGACGAAGGGCCAGATGGACGATCTTATAAAAGAGATACGCCTGAGGGCAGCGAAGAAAGAGAGGATATTAGTAACTACGATTACAAAAAGACTATCCGAAGACCTTACCAGATTCCTGAAAGATTTTGGCTTAAGGGTGAAGTATCTGCATTCCGAGATAGACGCCATAGAAAGAGTGGAGATATTAAGGGATCTGAGACTCAACAAATTCGACTGTCTTGTAGGGATAAACTTATTGAGAGAGGGCCTGGACCTGCCCGAGGTATCATTAGTCGCCATCCTCGACGCGGACAAAGAAGGATTTTTGAGAAGCGAAACGAGTCTCATACAAGTGGCGGGACGCGCGGCACGCCATATTAACGGCGAAGTCATTATGTATGCGGACAGGATCACCAGGAGTATGAAGAAGACTATAGACGAAACCGACCGGCGCCGCGGGATCCAGATCGCCTTTAATAAAAAGCATAATATTACGCCGCACTCGATAGAGAAGGCTGTCAAGGAGGGCATTGAATCCTATAAGAAGGCCCGCGAAGTTATGGCTGAAGTAGTTGAAGAGACTGATGCGGAGTATGATATAACGTCATTGATAGGCGAGCTGCAGCATGATATGGAAATTGCCGCCAGGAACCTGCAATTTGAGCGCGCGGCTATCCTGCGCGATCAGATCAAAGAGTTAAGGGAAAGGTTGTCTAAACCGTCATTGCGAGTCCCGCCACGATTAAATTGCGCGGCGAGGCGGGACGAAGCAATCTAAAAATATTATGCTCGACGAAAAGATACTAAACGTACTGCGGCATAGCAGAGACTCTTATGTTTCCGGTGAAGAGCTTTGTAGCGGCGCGGACATTTCACGCGCCGCCATATGGAAGCATATAGAGAAACTCCGCATAGAGGGCTATGAGATAGAGGCCCTGCCTCACTTAGGATATAAGCTCGTAGCGATACCGGATTCCTTAATACCCTCGGAGATAAAATGGAAGCTGAAGACAAAAGTATTCGGCAGAAGCGTCATATCCTATAGAAAAGTGGACTCAACTAATATCATCGCTTATGAGCTTGCCGAGAAGGGAATGAAAGAGGGCACCGTTATCCTGGCCGACGAACAGGTGAAGGGAAAGGGCAGGCACGGACGGCATTGGTCAAGCCCGTCCAAGGGCGGAATATATATGTCCTGTATATTAAGGCCCTCCATTGCTCCGAACGAGATCTCCAGGATCACCCTACTTGCCGCTATAGCCGTGGCTCAGGCGATAAGGGATTTCAGTTCTTTGGAAGTAACGATAAAGTGGCCCAACGATATAATGATGGGCCAGAAGAAGTTATGCGGAATATTGACCCAGATGAAGGCGGAGCAGGATAGTGCGGATTTTGTCGTTCTGGGGATAGGTATCAATGTTAATGTTCCGATAAAGCAACTCCCCAAAGGCGCCACTTCTATTAAGGAAGAGCTTCACCACCGTGGCGGTAAAATTAATTTATCCAGAGTCGAGCTTACGAAAAGAGTGTTAGAAAGGCTCGAAGAGTATTATAATCTTATGAAGAGCGAAGGGTTCGAGCCCATCATAGATGTATGGAAGGATCTTTCCGTGATGATCGGATCAAGAGTGAAAGTCACTCTTCGTGGCAAAACTTTTGAGGCCCTGGCGCACGATATAGATCCTGACGGCGCGCTCGTTGTCAGGACCGAATCGGGCGTACTCGAAAAAGTATCATCGGGCGATGTCGTAATGATACGATAGAGATGAAATAAGAGTTTGTTGCGTTTGTGGGGTTTGTAGCGTTTATTGGGTTCCATGAATAAACCCAATAAACCCAATAAACCCAATAAACCCAATAAACCCAATAAACTAATATGAGTTATCTGATAGCGATAGACATAGGTAATACCAACATAACGGCGGGAATATTCAAGGGCAATAAATTGCTCAGCATGGCGAAGATCCCGACCCATGCCTATTCTTCCTACGCTAGTAGAATTAAAGCGCTTATAAAAGTTATCCACAGCCGCAGGGCACCCTTAAGTGTGCCCTGCGGTAAGATGGACGACATCAAGATTATAGTATCAAGCGTAGTTCCTCTGGCCCTTGCGCGTCTCGTAGTAGAACTGCGCAGGATGTCCGATACAATAAAGATAACGATCATCGGCAGGGACCTGAAAGTTCCCGTAAGGAATATGTATAGAATAAAGAACGAAGTGGGGCAGGACAGGCTCGTAAACGCTTTTGCCGCAAAAGCCCTATATGGAACGCCTGCGGTGATCATAGATTTCGGAACGGCCATAACTTTCGATATCATATCTAAAAGAGGCGACTATCTGGGAGGGCTTATCCTTCCGGGGATAGAATTATCGCTCTCAAGCCTTTATAGAAATACGGCGCTGTTGCCTAAGGTGGAGCTCCAGAGCGCTTCCTCTATAATAGGTAAGGACACGGTGAATAGCATGAGGGGCGGCATCCTGTTCGGCTTCGGCGCCATGTGCGACGGCCTCGTTGCCCAATATAAGAAGATACTAGGTAGATCCATAAAAGTTATCGCCACGGGCGGCAATTCCTCGCTTATGAAACACTACGCAAAGTCCATCCGGCACGTCGATGAAGACCTCACCCTAAAAGGCCTGCAGCTGATCCTATCTAACCAGGTTAGGTGCTCAGGAACCCACACTATCTAACCTGGTTAGATTTTTCTTGACCCTTCGACCATTCGACAAGCTCATGGTCGATGGTGAGCTTTTGTCGAAAGTGCTTGACAACTTTTGGCAATTCTGTATAATGCTAATTGTTAGCACTCAATTTAGATGAGTGCTAATAAGCAGCTGTAAGTTGTAAGCTTTAGGTTTTACGCTTAAAGCTTACGGCATAAAGCTTAAAACTGAAAAGGAGGGGTGCAGTATGAAGATTCAGCCATTGGCGGACAGGATTATGGTAGAGGTTCTCGAAGCCAAAGACGTAACGAAGGGCGGGATAGTTCTTCCCGATACCGCTAAAGAGAAGCCGCAGGAGGCGAAGGTTATAGCGGTCGGCAAGGGCAAGGTTTCGGATGAGGGCAAGACTATAACGCCGGAAGTAAAAGTGGGCGACAAGGTGCTGTTCGGAAAATATTCCGGCACCGAGATCACGGTGGATGGGACAGAATATTTAATACTCAAAGAAGAAGACATCTTAGCGATCATAAAATGAAGTCAGTGATTAAGTTATTAAGTGATCCGGCAATTGAGCGAATCGGTAGTGATTAAGCAATCTTAATCACCTAATTACTAAAGGCGCATATTGCGCGTCGAATCACTTAATCACTAAAGTCCTACAAGGAGGAGAGAGAAATGGCAAAGCAACTATTATATGGTGAGGATGCGCGCAGAGCCATCTTGAGGGGCGTCGAGCAGCTCGCCAGCGCGGTAAAGGTGACTCTCGGGCCCAAAGGACGGAACGTAGTCCTCGACAAGAAGTTCGGCGCGCCGACGATCACAAAGGACGGTGTAACTGTAGCAAAAGAGATAGAGCTGAAGTGTCCGTATGAAAATATGGGGGCTGAGCTCGTGAAAGAGGTGGCGTCAAAGACCTCCGACATAGCCGGAGACGGCACGACAACCGCCACTGTGCTCGCGGAATCGATATTCAGAGAAGGCATGAAGAATGTGACCGCGGGCGCGAATCCGATGGCGTTGAAGAGAGGCATAGAGAAGGCTGTGGAGAAAGTCGTGG
Organism: Candidatus Omnitrophota bacterium; assembly: GCA_026387165.1. Taxonomy (GTDB): domain Bacteria; phylum Omnitrophota; class Gorgyraeia; order 2-01-FULL-45-10; family 2-01-FULL-45-10; genus 2-01-FULL-45-10. The sequence goes on along the minus strand of JAPLMG010000273.1, from coordinate 2,556 downwards.
AAGAGCTTAAGAGGCTTTCCAAGGCCATCAATGTTAAGGATAAGAAGGAGGTTTCCCAGGTAGCCTCGATAGCGGCAAATGGTGACCGCGAAATAGGAGATTTAATAGCGGAAGCCATGACAAAAGTGGGAAAAGACGGCGTCATAACAGTTGAAGAGGGCAAGGCCTCCAAGACGGAGCTTGAGCTCGTCGAGGGTATGGAGTTCGACCAGGGCTACCTTTCTCCTTACTTCGTGACCGATGCCGAAAAGATGGAATGCTCGCTCGACGATCCGTATATATTGATCCACGAGAAGAAGATATCCGCGATGAAAGATATACTTCCGCTATTGGAAAAAGTGGCCAGAGCCGGCAAACCGTTACTCATAATCTCGGAAGAGACTGAAGGCGAAGTGCTTGCGACGCTGGTTGTGAACAAGATGCGCGGCACGCTCGTATGCGCTGCCGTCAAGGCTCCGGGTTATGGTGACAGGCGTAAAGCGATGCTGGAGGATATCGCGGTGCTAACGGGCGGCAAAGCCATTACCGAAGATCTCGGAATAAAACTTGAGAATGTGAAGCTGGAGGAACTTGGACGCGCCAAGAGAGTAAGGATCGATAAAGACAATACAACCATAGTGGAAGGCGCGGGCAAGACGGCCGATATCCAGTCCAGGATCGCTCAGCTGAAGAAGCAGATAGATCTCACCGATTCCGATTACGATAAGGAGAAGCTGCAGGAGAGGCTGGCAAAGCTTTCGGGCGGAGTCGCCGTTATCAACGTCGGAGCCGCTACCGAAACAGAGATGAAGGAGAAGAAGGCCCGCGTCGAAGACGCTTTGCACGCTACGAGAGCCGCTGTTGAGGAAGGCATCGTCGCGGGAGGCGGAGTCGCTCTATTAAGATGCATAGACGTTCTTAATAAGTCGAAGTTTCCGGGTGACGAGCAGATCGGGGCCGATATCGTGAAGAGAGCTCTCGAAGAGCCTATCAGAACCATAGCCAATAATGCGGGTCAGGAAGGTTCTGTGGTTGTTAATAAGGTAAGAGATATGAAGACTAACGAAGGATATGATGCCGATAAGGATGTTTACTGTGATATGATACAGGCGGGCGTCATCGATCCTAAGAAGGTTACACGTTACGCGCTTCAGAACGCGGCGAGCATTGCCGCTCTGATGATCACGACCGAAACGATCGTGACCGATATCCCTGAAGAAGAGAAAGCTCCTATGGGAATGCCCGGCGGCATGCCTCCGGGAGGCGGGATGTATTAAGTCAGTAGATAGAAACCAGTAACCAGAAACCAGGTACAAGTCAATTGGGGCTTCGAGAAATTCGAGGCCCCAATTTTCATTTGACAATCATTCGATTGTTATATACTATGGTTATCTCAAATATAACCGGTATCTGGTTATTGGTATCTGGTAACTAACATATTGCGAGGAGAGACATGGGGCAATTCTATATTGGCGTTGAGAGAAAAGCAAGGCGTTGCTACGGGTTTGATGAAATAGCGCTGGTTCCGGGAAGAATTACGATAGATCCGGCTGATGTCGATACATCATGGCTAATAGGCGGTAAAAAATTCCGCATTCCTATAATTGCCGCGGCGATGGACGGAGTAGTAGATGTCAGGTTCGCTATAGCGATGGGTAAGCTTGGCGGGCTCGCCGTTTTAAATCTCGAAGGCGTCCAGACGCGCTATGAAAATCCTGAAGAGGTCCTTAAAAGAATAGCCATGGCGGCGCCTGATCAGGCGACGGCACTCGTCCAGAGCGTTTATGCCGAGCCTATAAAAGAGAAGCTCATATCAAAGAGAGTGGAAGAGATCAAAAGGGCAGGCGTCCCCGCGATAGTAAGCGCCATCCCTCAAAGGGCGGACCGCTTTGCAGAGATAGCCCAAGAGGCGGGAGCGGATATATTCATAGTTCAGTCCACGGTCTCCACGGTTAAACATATTTCAACTAAATATAAGGCGCTCGATTTCAAAAAATTCTGCAGGTCCGTCAAGATGCCCGTTATAATAGGTAATTGCGTCACCTATGAGGTCGCTCTTGATCTGTTGAATACCGGATGCTCGGGCCTTCTTGTAGGCATCGGGCCGGGTGCCGCCTGCACCACGAGAGGCGTTCTGGGTATAGGCGTTCCGCAGGTCACTACGACAATAGACTGCGCGGCCGCCAGAGACGCCTTTTATAAAAAGACAAAAAGATACATCCCCATAATCACCGACGGAGGAATGACAACAGGCGGCGATATATGTAAAGCGTTCGCTTGCGGGGCCGATGCCGTAATGGTCGGCTCGGCATTTGCCAGGTCGAAGGAAGCTCCCGGCAGAGGCAACCATTGGGGCATGGCAACGCCGCACGCCAATCTTCCCAGAGGTACGAGAGTAAGGGTCGGTGTCACAGGCACGCTCAATGAGATATTGTTCGGGCCGGCCAAAGTTGACGATGGCTCGCAGAATCTCATGGGCGCTTTACAGACATCGATGGGCAATTTAGGCGCGAAGAACATAAGCCAGATGCACAAGACCGAGATCATAATAGCTCCGTCGATCCAGACAGAAGGAAA
>JAPLMG010000237.1 GCA_026387165.1 Candidatus Omnitrophota bacterium | reverse complement strand
TTATTATCAACAAAAGTTACGCTCTCGGCTCCTCTCGATATCGCTTCTATGCCGAACGCGCCACTGCCGGCAAACAGCTCAAGAACCTTCTTGCCGGTGATATCGCCTAATATGTTAAATAGGGCCTCTCTGACCTTATCCTGCGTAGGCCGCATATGGACGCCACTGGGCATCGCTATCGACCGGCTCTTATACTCTCCGCCTATTATCCTCATCTACCCCACCCTTATCAATTCTAATCTTCCTCTAAACCTTTCATATAAACTCTTCTTCAATAATTGATGATGTTCTTCTGAAAGACCGGGGTCCTTTTCGATAAGCGCGAAGGCCTCGATCCTCGCAAGCTCCATTATACCAAAATCTTTGGCCAGATTTCCGAATCTTATTTCGGGAAGGCCGTGCTGCTTAGTGCCGAACATTTCTCCCGGGCCGCGCAGATCCATATCTGCCTCGGCTATCTCAAACCCATCGAGCGTCTCTTCTATGGCTTTGAGCCTCTCGGCGGCGGCATCCGTCCCGGGATCCGCCAGCAGTATGCAATAGGATTTGCAGCCGCCGCGTCCTATTCTGCCGCGCAATTGATGCAGCTGCGACAGGCCGAACCTGTCGGCATTCTCGATCAGCATCACCGACGCGTTCGGGATGTCTATGCCCACCTCTATGACTACAGTCGAGACGAGCACCTCGATCTTCCCCTTTTTAAAATCCCTCATTGCTTTATCTTTTTCTTTAGAGCTCATCCTTCCGTGCAAAAGCCCGACTTCGTAATTCGTAAAAACTTCATTTTTTAATTTTTCGTACACTTCAACGGCATTTTGCGCTTTATGTTTTACACTGTACGCCGTACTATCTATCAACGGACAGACCACATAAGCCTGTCTGCCGATCTCAAGCTCTTCTTTGATAAAGCCATACATCTGATCTCTCTTATCTTCCTCAACCCAATATGTGACTATCGGGAATCTACCCTTCGGCAGCTCCTTTATCGTAGAAATATCGAGATCTCCGTAGACTGTCAGCGCCAGCGTCCTCGGTATGGGTGTCGCTGTCATTATAAGGACGTGAGGATTGAGCCCTTTTCGGCGCAGTATAGCCCTTTGGGCGACTCCGAACTTGTGCTGCTCGTCTATTACCGCAAGCCCGAGATTCTTGAACTTTACGGCGGCCTCAATTATCGCGTGCGTTCCTACTACGATATCCGCTTTCTCATCTTTAATTTCAGAATATATCCTCTCCCTCATTCTGGCATCCATACCGCCTATCAGCAAAACTACATTTATTCCCAGCGGCATCAATAACTCGCTTAAATATATGAAATGTTGGCGCGCCAATACCTCTGTCGGAGCCATGATAACGCTCTGGAAGCCATTCTGAGCCGCCAGGACAAGGGCATGAGCGGCTACTACGGTCTTACCGCTTCCTACGTCGCCCTCTAAGAGCCTATTCATAGGCCTGGCGCCGGACATATCACGCTCTATTTCCGCTACGGCTTTCTTCTGGCCCTCGGTCAATTCAAATGGAAGCGCCTTCTTAAAAGATCCTGACAGCTCCCCCGCCGTCATACTATGCCCAAACGCCGCCTCTTCCGTCCCTCGACTAAGCTCGGGACGGAACCCTGAGCTTTTGTCGAAGGATTCCGTCCCTCGGCCCTTCCTGCGTACAGCGAGCGCCAATTGCAGGATAAAGAACTCCTCGAATACGATCCTCTTATACGCCTTCTCCAGCATTTCAAAATTTGTGGGAAAATGTATATTGCGCAGCGCGAATTTGATATCGACAAGTTTTTGGCGCGCTATTATGTAGGTGGGCAGCCTCTCGGCCGCGAATTTAACATATTCGCAGATGGTTTTAAATACGATGCTCCTCAAAAATCTCTGCGTCAACTCCGCTGTCAGCGAATATACCGGCACGATCCTCCCTATATTTACTGAATCCGTTTCGAGGCCTTCCATTAATTCATACTCGGGCTGAACCATCTGCAATCTATCGTACCTCTCCACCTTGCCATATAGGACCACCTTGTCGCCTGCCTTCAGCATATCCCTTAAATACGGCTGATTGAACCATACGGCGTGTATCGATCCCGTGGGATCCGACACCACCGCCTGAAATATCGATGCGCCGGATCTGCCGGTGCGCGAACTTAAAGAGGCTATCTCGCCTTGAATGGTCCTGCTCTCGCCTGATCTTAGATCCTTTATTGCCGTAACGCTGGAGCGGTCCTCATATCTTTTGGGCAGGTAGTAGAGTATATCTTCTATGGTATTCAGGCCTACCTTAGCGAGATATTCGCTCTTTTTAGGCCCCACACCTTTGATATACCGGACTAAAGTCTTTAAATCATTTTTTTCTTGCATATAAAATTTACCTATGTTAACATATCGCCCACTAAAGGAGTAACCAAAAATGTCAAAAATATGTTCGATCTGCGGCAAAAAACCGGTAGCCGGCAGGACCATTAAGCGCCGAGGCTTGTCCAAAAAAAAAGGCGGCGTCGGCTTAAAGATCACCGGTGTTAATATACGGCGTTTTCTTCCGAACCTTAAGACTGTCCGGGCTATCGTGGACGGCTCACCCAAAAGGATCCGCGTCTGCGTAAAATGCCTCAAGGCCGGCAAGGTCAAGAAAGCTATCCGATTCTAACATAATCATCACTTGAACGTCAATCCCTGCCTGCCGCACGTCAATTACACTTAACGGCAGGCAGGCGCGTATGCCATGCGCGGATTTTCGTTTTTTAGAAGCATCAAACCGGTATTGACAAAACATCAAATCATGATATACTGAATATAAAAGGAGCCATTGATGAGCATAGGTAAAACGATACACGCTTTACGCAAAGAGAACAAGATGACCCTGCTTGAACTTGCCGATAAGTCAGGCGTGGCGCTTGCCACCTTGAGCAGGATGGAGAACGGCAAGATGACCGGAACCCTCCAGTCGCATATGAAGATCTGCGATGCTCTCGGTATCGCCCTGCCCGAACTTTATAAAAACCTATACTCCTCAAAGAGAGCCATTGATATCCAGAAACAGAAACCCCGCGCCGAAGTCTTCATCCATGACAAAAAGTCATCGGAAGAGATACTTGCCTCAAAGATATTAAATAAGAGGATGCTGCCCATTTTGATCAAAATAAGCAAGGGCGGGAAAACTCACAAAGAAGAGACGCGGACGGGTATCGAGAAATTCATATACGTTCTCGACGGCAAAATTGAGGCAAATATCGGTGAGGAAAAATATGACCTCATGAAAGGCGACACTTTATACTTTGAGGCGTCTACGCCCCATTTTTTTAAAAACGCTTACAGTCATGACACAAAGTTGCTCTGTATGGTCTCTCCTCCGAAAGCATAATCAGCAATCGCTCATCGCTTCATTAAATCCTCCGGGGGAGATGGCTTGCCGTTATTGAGGATATTCCCTTTTTCGCAAGCTAATAGGAAAGCGCTGACTATGATGGGGTCGAACTGCGTGCCTGATCTTGCTTTTAATTCTTGGACGGCTTCTTCAACGGTCTTTCTTTTCCGGTAGGGCCTGTTCGTGGTCATGGCGTCAAACGCGTCGGCTACCGCTATAATTCTCGCCACAAGAGGTATATTATTCCCTGCCAGGCCATCGGGATAACCTGAGCCATCGAAACACTCCTGATGATGCCGCACCTCTTTGGCAACATCGCTCAGCTCTTTAATGGGATACAATATCGTCGCTCCTATTATCGAATGCTTCTTTATCTCTTCGTATTCTTCCGGTGTCAGCTTACCATTCTTACTCAGTACATAATCCGGTATACCTATCTTACCGACATCATGAAGTAATGCTGATATTTGAAGCGTCTCCAGGAAATTCTTATAATGGGCGGCTTCGGGAACTCCGTCGAGCTCTTTTGCTATAGCAAGACAATGGTTTGTCACTCTCTCTGTGTGTCCGTGAGTGTACCGGTCTCTTGCGTCTATAGCAGCCGCGAGAGCTATGGCTGTATGGATAAATATTTTGTGCTCGCGTCCATATAGCGCTTCTACCTCCTCTATCTTTTGTTGTAAGTTTTCGATCAGCTGCGCGTTAGCAATAGCCATAGCCGCGTCATTGGCTAAAGTGACGAAGAAACCCATCTCTTCCCGGTTAAAAGTTTCACCGGATATTTTTTCGCCCAGAACCAATATCCCCAGCAGGTCTCTCTTAAAATAACAAGGCACGCAAAGCACGGCCTTCAAAAGATCCATCTGCTTCTTTATGGCGAGAAGATTATCGTATAGATCGGGCTGAAGCTCCAATATGCTTCTATTCCTTAAGCCGCATATGATGTCGTCATAATTCAGTATTCCGGTCTCAGAGATGAAGAAACTATCCTTCTCGCTGAATACGCTTATCAAGGGATTGTCTACGGACAGCCGTACAAAGCCTACAGGGATCTTTAAGCCGGTGGCGCCTTTGGAATCTATTAAAATATAAGATCTCTTCTCCTCTTTATAAAGAAGGACTGCCGTGTGCACTACCTTAAGCTGGTCATCAATGGTCTTGACTATCATCTTGATAAGGTGCTCGGGCTTCTTAAACCTTATCATCGTCCTCGATGCCGCCTCCAGGAATGATTGATAGTCCTGCTTTTGCAATACGCCGTCCATGGGCAAGGACGCGTTGAAGAGGTTCGGGTTGGGGCCTAACGGCGATATTCCGCCCTGATGGTCCATCAGCTTCTCAACAAACCAATCCTGAAGCTTCCCCCAGCTTGGAGCCTTTTTGTGTGTGGACATCAATTACCCTTTCAAATTTTTCAATACCGTCTCTTCAAGGTAATCCAGGATTAACGGTTTAGTGATATAATCACATGCGCCTAACTTATACGCTTCGCGCATCTTATCCTGATCCTCAAGAGCCGTCACCATGATTATCTTTATACTTCTATCCAGTTCTCTGATATGCTTCAATGCCGCGAGCCCATCCATGCCTTTCATCTTAATATCGAGCAGCACCAGGTCCGGCCTCTCCCTCTTGGCTATGGATAGCGCCTCTTCACCATTCAGGGCGGTGAATACATGAAACCCCCTGTCCTTAAAGAAAGTCTTAACAAAGTCGCATATGTCATTTTCATCATCTACCACTAACAACTTATGCATTTATGGCTCTCCTCGTCATTGCGAGGGCACTTTAATGCCCGAAGCAATCTCTATGTATTCGCTGCCTTATTGACCATCTCCTCAAGCTCACGCAGTGATGAAACGGGTTTATCAAAATACGCATATGCGCCCATCTTTAACAGCCGCGCCTTCGTCTTGCCGCCGTCGTCATAGGCCGTCACAAATATCACTTTTGGCGACGGATCCATCGATTTCAGAAGCGACAGCACCTCATCTCCGTCAATGCCCGGCATCTTCAGGTCCATCAAAACTACATCGGGCTTCTTCTCTTTAACAAGTTCGATGCCTCTCGTTCCGCGGATAGCTACCGTAATGTCATATCCGCGAGGCTCAAAGTAGCTCTTTATCATATCTATAAATTCAACCTCATCATCTATTGCGACTATCTTCGCCTTTGACATGTTACACCCTGCTTTCCCGGCCCGCTGTTACCGGAAATTCAACCGTAAACGTAGTCCCCTCACCCATTTTTGTTTCTTTGAGATAGATCTTGCCGCCGTTCTTTTCCACAACCTGCCGCACTATGAATAACCCTAAACCTGTCCCCTTGCCCGGCTCTTTCGTGGTAAAGAACGGATTGAACAATTCCTTTAATCTATCTTCAGGAATACCGGAACCGGTATCTTTAATATCTACGGATATCTTATTCCTGTCCTGCCTTACTTTTACAACGATCTTTCCCTTTTCGCCGATAGCCTGTCCCGCGTTCCTTATAAGGTTGAAGAGCACCTCCTGGAACTGCTTTCTGTCCACAAATATATTCGGCAATTCTTTTGGTATCTGTTTCTCAAATTCTATCTTTTCCAATTTCAGCTCGTAGCCCACAAGTCCCAACACGTCATCGATTTCCTTATCTATATTTACAAGCTCCGCTTCACCTTTAGCGGGTTTAGCAAAGCTCGACAATTTCTTAGTTATGGCCGTTGCTCTATCGGTCTCTTTGATAACTTTTGCCATGATCTCCTTGGCCTTTGTCAAAAGCTCTTCCGGGCTCTTATTGTTATAAAGCCCGTCTTTCATATTTAACAGGAACGCCTCGCATTGCCCCCGGGCAATACCGAGAGGATTGCATATCTCATGGTTTATTCCGGCTGAAAGCGTACCTATAACGGCCATCTTCTCGTTCTGAGCCGCCTCTGCCTGTGTCTTGCCAAGCTCATCGAAGAGTTTCGCATTAGAAATTGCTATCGCGAGTGTCCTCGCCAAAGGTAAGAGTATATCAAGATCGTCTTGAGTATAATCTTCATCGGATTTTTTCTTTCCTAACGATAATATACCCATAACTTCGCTATGCAAAACCATCGGTATGATAAGTTCGGCGTTTAATTTATCGATGATCTCCTGTATTGAGGGTGGAATATACACTTTTCTTTCGATCAAATCTTTCTTTAATAAGTAGCCGTGGGTTTGCTCTAAGAAAGTTACTATGCCATCAGGCCTTATTAAGGTTACTTGTGGTTCTTTCACGTTGCGTGAAGCCATAACATTGAATTCCTGCTTTTCCTGATTAAGTAACAATACGGCGCTAGAATTTATTTTCACTATATCTGTAAGTTTATCCACGGTTAAATTCACAAGTTTATCCAAGTTTACAACCGTTAAAACTTCAGATGTAAAAGTCCTCAGCAATTTCCTGTAGTCATATTTTTTCTGAAAAAGATACTTGTCGGTAATATTCATTAGGAAATTTTCTATCCGCCTTAAAGATAAAATAATTATCACGCCGCTCAAGGCTAAGCCCAGAAGCTTCCCGCCTGCGCTTGCGCTTCTAAATATATATTCCTGAATAAGCAGTGTTGGCAAAACTAATATCGCAAATACTGAGACCAGCAGACCGGCAAATATTAGAGTCTTTTTTATAACAACTTCTATATCCATTAACTGGTGACGCACAATCGCATATGCTATGATAACCAGAAACATAGAGACAAATACATATCCAAACGGATAAAAGGGAATATTGTAGTTTGGAATAAAATCTATACAGGCAGGCGTGTACAAAAAGTACGCCAGAAAGATATATTTTAACTGGTCTTTTTTTCTGGGTTGCGTCAGCAATAGATCTCTCCTGAAGAGATACAGGATTATATAGGACATGGTGAGCAATATGAGGGATATGAAGAAGATCAAGAAGACGGGATGAATCGTAGATGCGCGGGGATAATATCCCCACGAATATTTTATCAATCCGTCAGTAAAAAGGTCTGTCTTAAGGTGGAGATAAACGAACAGGGTAGCTATGCCGTAACAAAAAAATACAGCGATTCTCTCTTTTTTTCTTTCAAGGAACTCAACAACAAAATGGTAATTAAAAACGCCTATATAAATGACACCCACATACCCTATCTTCATCCAGAACAGGGCGATCTCCCTGTTAAATGAGAACAGATACATCATGCTGTATGAAAACAGCCAAATAAAAGCCGTAAAACATTCAAGCGCGAATGTCATATTCGTCGGGTGTTTTTTGTTATTGCAGTAAACGAACACTCCCAGGCAGATCAGGAGCATCGAGGCAATAAGAGAAGGGATAAAGTATAAATTAAGATTGATGGCCATGTTATCCTACATTAGAGAATATTTTTTCACTACCAGACACGCGTTATTTCCTCCAAATGCAAATGAATTATTTAAAACTACATTCACTTCTATTCTTTTTGCTACATTAGGAACGCAGTCAATATCACAATAAGGATCCGGCGTTTCATAATTTATGGTAGGCGGAATATTATCGTTCTTTACAGCCAGGCAGCAGGTAATAAATTCTATCGCACTTGCCGCTCCAGAACAAGGATCAAAGGCAGGATCACCTTCAACTGACGACCTAAATATGCCTCAGCACCTGAACGTATGCCGTTCCAAACTTCCTGCATTTTCTCATTACCTTTATCATGCCGGTAGATTGAGGAGCGGTCATATGAGTCGCATCACAACTTAAACCGTATCCTAATGTTTCGGCATATATGCCGGCATTTCTACGCTTTGCTTTTTCCAATTCTTCCAAAATTACGATACCACATCCTTCACCAACCATCATACCCTTTCTATTTTTATCAAAAGGTTGACATTTATCAGGCGCCATAGCAAAAAGCCTGTTGAAACCAACAAAATTTGTTCTGGATATTGGATCAGCTCCTCCTGCTATAGCAATATCGATCTTGCCGGTTTTTATCAGATCAAAAGCAAGTCCAATGCAATAATTACCGGCTGAGCAAGCCGTAGGTATAGTAAAGTTCGGACCTTTTAAACCAAAAAAAAGACCTATTTGACTATATAAATTATCCGCAGGATACTTTTGCACATTTATCGGCCATATATCTTCTTCACCATTCTTTATCCAATATTTATCTGCCTGTTCTAAAGATTGAACATCGGCCATGGTTGTACCTATGATAACGCCAATCCTCCTATTTTTGATCATTTCGATATCCAGCGCGGCATCTTCTAATGCCATCTTTGTCGCCGCAATAGCAAACTGGGAGGCGCGGCCTATCTTTTTCAATCTGTTTTCTGGAATAAATTTTGATGGATCAAAGTTTTTTACTTCTCCTCCTTTATGTGCGGGATAGTCAGAAGTATCGAATGTTGTGATTTCACTTATGCCGGATTTACCGGCTACTAAATTTTTCCAAAATTCATCTTTTCCTATGCCTATAGATGAGACAACGCCTAATCCGGTCACAACAACGCGTCTTTTCATAATTTATTTAACCAGAAATTCATCTACAAGCTCTACAACTTTGCTTAAGTTGGTTATTTTAGTAAGATTTTCTTCGGGGATCCTTAGTTTATACTTCTTTTCTATAGACGCTAAGATCTCGAGCACCATCATGGAGTCCATACCCAGATCTTCGACGAAACTTGCTTCGGGAGTTATCTTATCTATCTCCACTTCGACAATTTCAGCAACAAGCTTTTTAATAACTTTAGCGACCTCTTCGGGTTTCCCGAACCTGCCAAAAGGTATCATCTTGAGAAATTCGTCTTTTTGTTTCAGCTCTTTGGTCATATCGGTGTCGATGAAACCGGGAGCGACGGCATTCACTCTGATACCGTAGGAGGCGACCTCTTTTGCTAACGACTTGGTTAATCCCAGCTCTCCGGCTTTAGCGCTCGAATAGTTGACTTGACGCGGCATACCGACAACACCCGCTATTGAAGAAATATTTACAATAACTCCGCTTTTTTGCTTCATCATGGTTACTATGCAGGCTTTCGCCATATTGAAATATCCGGTTAAATCCGTATTAATAACGTCAAGCCACTCTGACGGCTCCATCATCATCAGGGCTTTATCTTTTGTTATACCCGCATTATTTACGAGAATATCTACTTTGCCGAATCTATTAACAGTCTCTTCCACCGCCTTTTTGGCTTCATCATACAGCCGCACATCTGCTTTAATGGCCTCTGCCTCGCCCTTCAATCCCTTTATCTCATCCAATATTATTCCGGCAGATTCATCGCTTTTTAAATACGTAAATAAAACCTTCGCGCCATTTTGGATCAAATCAAAAACGATGGCTCTGCCAATGCCCCTTGTCCCACCGGTTACTATCGCAACCTTACTTTTGAGCAGCATAAGCTACTTCCTTATTTTTTTTAGCGTTCTTCCTTATATTCTCTATATCTTGCTTTGTATAGGTTTTGTAACCGCAGAAAAAATCTGCGAGCGCGATCCCGTGTTTTTTTGCCATGGATTCGATTTCGGTTATTTTACTCTCGGTGATATTCCCCCTGCCCAAAGAGAACGACTCAAACCTTTCTTCAAAGGCAAGCGTCATTGTCTCCGCAAGACATCCGTAAATACCGTTGGGAGGAAAAGCCGTGGACAATTTTTCTATTTTACAATCTTCAGGATATGGAATCTTCGCTAATCCGCCCTCAAAAACCAGGATATCATCCCTGGCCTGAACCACCTCTCTCGCTATATTAGCTGGCATAGCTACATCGCATACTATTGAACCGGGTTTTAAACTGACCGGATCTACTACTGTTGTGATAGCACTGGTTACAGTCAAAACTATGTCCGCTTCTCTGACAGCATCTTTAGAATATTTAAAAACCCGCACTTCAGCGCTGCCTTCCTGCCTGATGCGGCTTGCGAATTCTTGAAGTTTTTCCTCGTTTCTCGCGGCAATATTGACTTTTTTTACCCTCTTTGACAATATCTTTGTGCATATTGATCCTATATCTCCTGTGGCCCCTATAACTGCTACCACGGCGGACGGCAAAGATAACTCCATGGCATAGGCTGCCTTATAAATGCCCTGCAGGGCAAGAGCTGCCGTCAACGTATTACCGCTTGTTAACGGAACTTTCACCCTTCTTGAAAGGGCTTCGCCTTCATTTCCTATGACAGAAGTAAACCCTCCGAGCCCGACTATTTTAGCACCACTTCTTTCGCAATATTTTATACACTCTCCTATCAACCTGAGTACCGTTTCTTCCGGAAAAGAATAGATTTGGCTGGGCAATAACGAAATAGTAAGCATATCCCCGTCAATGGACTTTCCTGACATAGACCTGACTTTTTTAAAAATACGAAATCTTTTTGGCGGCAATTTCGTTAAAATATTTTCAAACATCTCTTTAGGCAATATCTTCTCAAGTAAAAACCATGGTTTTGTACAGGCTTTAAATGTAAACGCATCAATTGGATGTACTACAAATCCAAATTTATTCATATTTCCCTATCGTTAGCGTTGAGTTGGAGCCGGTAGGGCTGAAGGAATTAATTAAAATATTCTTCGCGCGATTCTTCTGCGACTTATTCGGCACATAGTCGAGGTCGCAGCGCCTATCCGGCCGGACATAATTAATTGTTGGAGAAAGAAAACCTTCCTCAAGCACACCTAAAGATGATGCGAGGCTCAAGGCGCCTGATGCCGAGAAGCTCTCGCCTATCATAGACTTGATCGAGCTCATAGGTATCTTCTTAGCTCTGTTGCCGAATACATTCTTCACGGCTTTTGTTTCCATGTAATCGCAATCGAGCGTGGAGTTGCCGCTGGCGCTGATATAGTCAATATCGCTGGTTCCTATCCCGGCATCGTCGAGGCATGACTTGATCGCTCCTGTCGCGCCCTCCGCCTTTGGGCTGTAGATATTCCGGCTTTTCGGGTCAAAACATGTACCGTATCCTAATATTTCAGCGTAGATCTTGGCGCTGCGTTTCTTCGCATGCTCAAGCTCTTCCAAAACAACTATTACAGCACCCTCCCCAAACATAATGCCGTTTCGGCGCTTATCATAAGGACAATTAATCTCTTCCTTCTCTGGCCTGGAACCGGCAAGGTGGCCGATTTTGTGAAACCCTTTATATGTCTGCTCACACATCTCTTCAACTCCGCCTGAGAGCACTACCTTATAGTCATAAAGCTCGAGCTGATTGATAGCGTAATAGATAGCATCTATACTTGAGCAAAATCCGGTTGAAACCGTGCTGCTAAAGCCCTGTATATTAAATCTAATATTTATGTGGCTTGCCGGAGAATTCATCACCGTGTTCGAAAATAGCGCGGGGTTTACGGATCTCGGGCCATTACGCAAAGCTTCTTTATCAAATTCGCTTATCGACCACACCGAACCCATTGTCGAACCAAGCGATACACCAAATTCATCTGTCTCGGCCTCTGTGAGTGGATGCTTTATACCGGCATCATCCAGCGCAAGCTGAGAGGCGCACAATGCCAACTTCGTAGTTCTGTCCAAATTACGTAACCCTTTCTGTCCTAATATCTTCTCCGCATTAAAATCGCTTATCTCGCCGCCAAGCTTTGTCCTGCACGTGCTCATATCGAATAAAGTTATAGACTTCATCCCGGACCGCCCCTCTTTAAGGCCATCCCAGAACGTCCTTTTACCTATACCGGTAGAGGCAAGCACACCCAGACCTGTAATTACAATCCGCCTATCCATAACACCTTGTGGGCAAACAAAAAACCCCGTAATCTTACTGATTACGAGGTTATTTGCTTCCGTTATTCTCTTTATCTTCCTGCCTAGCGATCCAGCTATCTATGGTAGACTTCTTGAACCGCCAGTTGGCCCCTACCTTAAAACATGGAAGCTTGCCTGCCTTTGCGTGCTTATATATGGTGACAGGCTTCATCCTTAAGTAAGTGGCCACTTCCTGAACCGTGAAGACATTGTCTTCTGGCATAAGTATCCCACCACCTTCTGACCCTTCGACTTCGCTTGGTTCGACTTCGCTCACCATGCTTCGAACCATGCTGAGCAAGGTCGAAGCACAGGGTCAATCCTGAGCCTGCCGAAGGATGATTTGGTATTAGCTATACTATTTTGGTATAGACTAATACGCCCTTATACATCTTTGTACAAGGGCTTACCCCTTATTATAGAGGCGTTCGTAAGTATACACTATGTTTTTGATTTGTCAAGTGTTAGGAACTAAATATTTTGACAGGACCAATTCCGGGCCCCGGCCCCGGAATTGGTTAAACATTGAATCTGATGGAGAGAATATCGCCGTCTTCTACTATGTAGTCCTTGCCTTTAAGATAGAACTTGCCCTGGGCCTTGACAGCATCTTCGCTGCCTAACTCCTTTAGATCATTCAACTTAATGAGTTCCGCCCTTATGAATCCCTTTTGAAGATCGGAATGTACTGCGCCGGCG
Organism: Candidatus Omnitrophota bacterium; assembly: GCA_026387165.1. Taxonomy (GTDB): domain Bacteria; phylum Omnitrophota; class Gorgyraeia; order 2-01-FULL-45-10; family 2-01-FULL-45-10; genus 2-01-FULL-45-10. Next base: position 1,153 of record JAPLMG010000237.1, on the reverse strand, counting down.
GCTTCAGCGGCTGTAGAGCCTGCCCTTACATTCCACTGCCGCACTTCATCCTGGCCTACCGTAAAGAAAGATATCAGATTTAGCGTCTTCAGGCAAAGCCGGGTCAGTATATTCATTGCCGGCTCTGTTATGCCAAGATCGGCAAGGAACGCTTTCCTCTCCTCTTCGGAGTCCAGGGACGCTATCTCAGCCTCAACTTTAGCCGAGACCTGCATTATGTTATCACCTTCGACCGGAGGCTTATTCTTAAGCTGGTCCTCTGATACATTCAGGGTTATTATCATCTCTTTGCGGGTAAGGAACGGGTAGCTCGTTAACGTCTTATTGTCATCCGCGGAGATCTCAAGCGTTCTTAACGGCAGCTCCTTATCGAGATGGGCCTTTAACCTGGCGAGAAGGCCTCTCTCCTTTATGGATGCCTCTTCTTTGGTCTGTTTTACCTTCTTATCTAACCTCTCGAAACGTTTCTCGATAAATATGAGGTCATGAAGCAACAGTTCTGAGTTTATCGCGTCAATATCGCGCTTCGGATCAACAGAGCCGCTGACGTGATATATTGAATCATCTTTGAACGCGCGCACCACATGGCAGAGCGCGTCGACCTCGGCTATATCATCGAATATATCGCCTTTCGATATCGCGTCCTTTTCTATCTTGGGCAGAAGCTCCAGCTCTATCCTGGCTCTAACCTCTTTCTTCGGCTTGTACATAGCAACAAGCGCGTCAAACCGGCTGTCGCGTATCTCGGCCACTCCATGGATCGGCTTGCCCGAGGCGACTTCATTCTCGGACGGCTTATGGCCCGTTAGAAGCTCGAATAGCGCCTTCTTCCCTGTCTGCGGCAATCCTATCATTCCTATCTTCATCCCGCTCATTCTCCTATCCTATCCCGCCTATAAGAATGGGCGGGATTCATATGCTATAAACCTATCTGCTATCGAGACTCACTAAGCATACCACTGCTGTCCAAAGTCGCGCGATTTCCCCCTCACCTTAATCCACTCCCCCCTTGGGGGAGAGGAAATTATGAGGACATCCCCTCTCCCCTTTAGGGGAGAGGGCAAGCCCGCAAGGCTATAGCCCGCAAGGCTATCGGCAGTTTGTAGGCATATAGTTTTCCGTAGGAAAACTATATAGACAAGCAGTAGGCATC
>JAPLMG010000128.1 GCA_026387165.1 Candidatus Omnitrophota bacterium | reverse complement strand
TTACAGAACCAGGTAGCCGAGTTAAGAACACTTACAGAAACCGTAAAAGCGATGCTCAAAGAGAAAGAAGGCCCCGTCGTAAAGACATGGTTCGAAGCGGGTGAGGGTCCTACCGGAAACGCCGGAAGTGAAAAATAAAATATCGTCATTGCGAAGAGGCGCGAAGTGCCGACGAAGCCATGTACCATTCACTTCGTTCAGGTACATGGCGCAGCAATCTCTGCAATATATCGTTTAGTTAAATATCGGAGACGTTAATGCGTAAATTAATTCTGATAACGCTATTTTTAAGCGTCTTTCTGACGCACAATGCAATACGCCAGGCTTCAGGCGCATACTCCGGCCAGACCGTAAAGATGAAGATGATCGTCGCAAACCCTTCCGATAGCGAGATGAGTACGGTGCCGGTAAAAATATTTCTCCCTAAGGGCATCTCCGCGGACGAAGTTATAAACAGCGGTAAGTTCCAGATCGACTATGATTTCGAAAGAGCGCTCTACTCGTCCTTTCAGGAGGTTGTGCTTGAGCCGAAAGAGACAGTTGCTTTAGAGGTAGAGATGACGGATATCTGGGTAATTCCGGAAGACGAGCTGACCGGTTTAAAAAAACATGCCGAGGATATTATAAAAGCCCTGCAGGGAAGTGAATATTCCGCGCAGGTAAAGATACTGGGGGATAGTGTTATCGAGAGGATAGAAAAGATACTGGAGCGCCAGCGCCTGGCAGGCCTGCCGGTAGAGGAAAAGATCTCCGGCTACGAGATGCACGCGGCTGTTTTAAAAGAGGTCAAAAAAGATATAGGCATATTGGAAGATCTGGCAATAGAGAAGAACATTCCTCTGGGCGCGGATTTTATGGGGGAGGGGCCTGATGCCGCGGGCGCTTCAGGCCGCAGCGAGGATAAAGTTATTGATGAAGAGAGCACAAGAACGGTCAAGTTCATGATAGAGGCGTCAAATGCTTCGCCTGAAAAAAGTATTATGCCTTTAAAATATTACCTGCCCTCCGAGGCAAGGCCTGAATATATCGTTGAGAGCGGCGGCTTAGATGTCGGCTATGACTATAATAAGAGCGCCCATTATGTCTATAAAGACGCCATAGAGCTGGCGCCTCAGGAAAAAAAGGAATTCATAGTAGAGATAAAGGATATCTGGGTAATTCCCGGGAGCCAGATCAGCGCCGTCAAGGCCCATTCGCGGAAGCTTGCGGAAAACGCCGCCGGCTCGAAATATGAGAAAACGGCAAACCAGCTTAGCCAAAAGATCATCGCCGCGCTGGACGGCATCCTGGAGGCCCAGCGCGATACAGGCGTTTCCGTTGAAAGGCATATCGGCGATTACAGGAAAAATCTCATAAAGTTTGACGAGGCGGGAAAAGACGCGGCGAGGCTGGAGCATATCGTGATACAGGCAGGCGGGTCCGTCGGCGTTGCGCTGGCGGACGTAAAAGGAAAGCCGGTGCCTGCAGGCCAAGAGAAGAGGCAAGGCGCTTTATCGCGCGGAGTAAAGGGCGCGGAGTTAGTCAGTAAATCCATATTCCGCGGCAAGGCCCCGGATACCGGCACGAGCTGGAAGATCATCTGGATGATCGTCGGTTTTTTGGGGGTGGTGAGCTTTTTATTCTTCATCCTCTGGTGGGCGCAGATCAAGAAGGGTGAGGGGAAGCGGCTGGAAGAAGTGAAGGGTGAAAGGAAGAAAGAGTAGAATTTGGAAATTGGGAAATTAAGAAATTATAGGGCTTTACAAAATTCCCTCTCCCCTTTAGGGGAGAGGGCAAGGGTGAGTGGGAGGCCTTTTTGGGAAAATCGGAGAAGTTCTCCAAATCCTGATATCCTAATTTCCGGATATCCATAAGAATATGTTTAAAGTAACTATACTCAACCCAAAACGGACTATATATGAAGGCGAGGCAAAGAGCGTATTCTTACCCGGCGATCTGGGAGAATTTGAGATTTTGGATTTTCACAAATCCATTATAAGCTTATTAGGGCGCGGCGAGATCATCATAGACTGGGCTAAGTCCGTGGCGATCACCAAGGGAATCGTCAGGATGCACGGAGATGAGCTCGTGGCGCTGGTGGAGGAGTGAGCGTCTTTTGCGGGTTGAATTAAGGATATTGGGAGATTAGGAGATCAGGATTTGGGGATTGGGAGATTAGGAGATCAGGTAATCAGGAAAATAGATGCCGACATTTAAGGATTTAAAAATTTATCAGGAGGCAATTAGGCCGATGTTAGAGATAGGTAAGATTTGCAAAAGGCTGCCAAGAGAGGAAAGGTTTCAATTGATCGATCAGGCAACGCGTTCCTCATCTTCCGTGCCGGACAATATTGCCGAAGGATACACCGCGTATTATTATAAAGATAAAATACACCGATTTTACGATGCCAGAAAGGAAGCCGGAGAAACCCAGAATCATATTTATAAAATGGAACGGAAAGGATATATTGATATGAAATTATCACAGAGCCTTTTCAACGACTATCAGCAGCTAATAAAAGGTATAAACGGTTATATTACCTATCTTAGGCATAAGGGAGGATGCGAAAGATGATACCCCAATATCCTAATATACCAATATCCAAATCCAAATATCCCAATATCCTGATTTTCTCAACTCTTTTAATTTGGGCTATGCTGTTACCCTCTGCGCTCTACGCTAATAACATCTCCGTCACCAACGGCTCGCCAGGCGCGCAGAATGAGACTAACGACACTATCGAGATACAATTCGATCTATCATGGGAAAACTCATGGCGAAAGATCGCTGGCGATGAGCCGTATAACTACGACGCCGTGTGGGTATTTGTGAAATACTCAACCGACTCAGGTGCCACCTGGAACCACGCCTATCTTTCTACGACCGCAGGTGACCATGCTATCCCCCTCAACTATGAGTGCAAGATAGGGATCACAAATATCAGCTCCAATGACCGCGGTATGGGGGTATTCATCCAGCGGGGGGACCCTGTTTCCGCCTCCTGGTCAGGCACGGCCTCGCTGAGCGGCGTAAAGTTAATGTGGAGATACGGCCAGAATGGCGTTACAGATGCTCAGGCAAAGGATCCTATAGCAACGCTGATACGGGTAATGGCCGTAGAGATGGTCTATATTCCGCAGGGCACATTCAGCGCCGGCTCAGGCGGAACCGAAGAATCCTGTTTTACCAAGACGATGATTAATACCGCAAACGCCGCTACCGCGCCTTCGGGAAGCCCTTTGGCAGGCGGCTATCCCCAGGGGCAGACCGCGCCTTCTAATGCCTCCTGGCCCAACGGCTACAGCGCCTTCTACATTATGAAATACGAGTTTTCGCAGGAACAATACGTGGATTTCTTTAATACCTTGACCTCCGCCCAAAAGACAACCAGAGATATAACAAGCGTAGGCAAGGGTTCCGACCTCGAAGTCAGCCGCAATACCATCAGTTGGACTTCCGGTGATGCCACAGCAGGCGCGAACGCGAATGTTGCCTGTAATTTTCTTAACTGGGCGGATCTATCTGCCTATGCCGATTGGGCGGGCTTTCGTCCATTCACCGAACTTGAGTTTGAAAAGGCCTGCAGAGGCATAGCCACTGCCGTAGCTAATGAATACGCCTGGGGCACAAACACTATAGCCGCGTCAGTCTACACTCTGGCGAACGAGGGAACGGCCATCGAAGGCATTGACACGAATTACCAGACTACGCTGGGCAACTGCATTTATAACGCGGCATACTCAAACCCGGTTCGCTGCGGGATATTCGCCGC
>JAPLMG010000169.1 GCA_026387165.1 Candidatus Omnitrophota bacterium | reverse complement strand
AAAGAGTTCTTTTTTAACCATATTTAATAAAATTTTAGGTAGGGCACACTTAAGTGTGCCCTACTACGATTATTGGTTTTCAATTCTTTCTATCAGAGAAGTGGTCGAGTACCCTTTCACAAAATGGATCGACTTGATCTTTACGCCGTACGACCTTACAAAAGAAGAGCCCACTATATCCTCCATCTTCCAGTCCCCGCCCTTTACTAAAATATCGGGCCTCACCTTTTTTATCAGATTCTCCGGAGTTGTCTCATTAAACGGCGTTATGTAGTCCACAAAGTACAGCGAAGAGAGGACCTTTGCCCTGTCGGACTCTTTATTGATCGGACGGTCTTTGCCCTTTAGCTTCTTTACGGAGGAGTCGCTGTTCAGGCCCACAACGAGGACGTCACCAAGACGTCTTGCCTTAGACAGGTAGTCCACGTGTCCCACGTGAAGGATGTCGAAGCAGCCATTGGTAAATACTATTTTTTTACCTTTTGGCCTCAAAGCGGATAAAATCTGGGCCAAATTTTTTGCGCTCTTTATTTTCGATTTCATATATCGTTTTTTATAACTTACGACTTATAACTTGCGACTAAACATCCCGTCCTCTACAAGGGCGCATATTATGTGGGCGATCATTATGTGAGACTCCTGCACTCTCGGGGTATCCCCAGAGGCGACAATTATGGAAATATCGGCTTCTTTTTTCATGCTGCCGCCGTCTCCGCCCAAAAGCGCTATAGTCTTCATTCCGATGGAGCGCGCGCATCGAAGGGCCTTGATCACGTTTTTAGAATTGCCGCTGGTCGAAAGCCCAAGCGCGACATCGCCTTGAACGCCCAGGGCCTCTATCTGTCTTGAAAATACCGCATCATAGCCGTAATCGTTGGCTATAGCCGTCAATACCGATGTGTTTGCCGTCAGAGCTATAGCGGGTAACGCCTTACGCTCCATCTTGAACCTTCCCACCAGCTCAGCCGCTATGTGCTGGCTGTCAGAGGCGCTGCCGCCATTGCCGAAGACGAGCAGTTTCTTTCCGGCTTTGAGGGACTCGATGATAGCCTTCGCCGCGGACTCAATATTGACGACCTGGCTCTTAAGGAGCTCTTCTTTGGCCGCTATGCTATCCTTTATATAATTCTCTATAGATTTTTTCACCCCGCCCCTCCATTAAAATTAAATAGCATTTTTTGAATATACCTTAATCACATAACCCTCGCTCTACCCTTGTAGTTGGTTTATTATTAAACCAGTCAAGGGGAGGGGCGGGTTCATCTTCTCAACCAAAAAATATTTTAGCGACTTCATAAAGCCCCATATCGACCGTCTTTAACGTGCCGATGGCTTCTTGTATAGGAACGGCCACCACATCGGTGCCTCTCAAGCTCACCATGAAGCCGAAACGTTTTTCAAGAACGAGCTCCATCGCTTTCACGCCGAATCTTGTGGAAAGAACTCTGTCGAAAGAGCTGGGCGTTCCTCCTCTTTGAGTATGCCCGAGCACCGCATAGCGCGTCTCTATTTTTGTCCTCTTCTCGATCTCACCCGCCAGCATTTCGCCTATACCACCGAGTCTTACATGGCCAAATGAATCGAGTTCTTTCTCCTGCGTTGCGAACTGGCCCTCCTTAAATGTCGCGCCTTCCGAAACGGCTACGATCGAATATGCCTTGCCGTTTGTCTGGCGCCTTTTCAGGCTTGCGCAGATTTCGTCTATATCCATCTTGATCTCAGGTATCAGTATAAGATGAGCTCCTCCGGCTATGCCTGAATATAAGGTTATCCATCCGGCATGACGGCCCATTATCTCGACTACCATTACCCTGTGATGGCTCTCAGCTGTGGTATGTAACCTATCGATGGCTTCGGTCGCGATCTCTACCGCGGTGTTAAAGCCAAAAGTGAAATCTGTTGCGTTAATGTCATTATCTATGGTTTTTGGGACCGCTACTACATTAATTCCATTACTCTCCTTACTCAGTTTATTTGCAACGCCAAGCGTGTCTTCGCCTCCTATGGCTATCAGCGCGTCAAGCTTCATCTTTTTGTAATTTTCGATAACCTTTGCTACGTCTTCGCCTCTTTTATATGGGTTTGTTCTTGAAGTTCCGAGCATAGTGCCGCCTTTCTGCAATATGTCGGATACCGAGTCCGGAGCTATGTCGCTGGCGATATTCTGAACGAGGCCTTTCCAGCCGTCTTTTATACCTACCACCGTTATATTGTTTTGAGAGGCTTTTCTTACCACGCCTCTTATAACCGCATTTAGTCCCGGGCAATCGCCCCCGCCTGTCAATATTCCTACCCTTACCATAAACTTGTCCTCCTTTAGAATCGGGTATTGGGTGATTGGGATATCGGGGTTTGGTGATTGGGGTATTTGGATATTAGGTTTTCCTGATTTCCAAATCCTAATCCCCCAGTCCCCTAATCCCCAAATCCTGATTCCCTAATCACCTGATATCCTATGCTTGTCATTTGCGTTAGTTGTTGTATCTTGGTTATTAACGTATCTAAAAACTACTATACTCTATCGTTCCTCTATACGGCGGAACCTTGGTATCGTCTTTTTTTATATCCTTGGACCGCTCTTCCTTGTGCACTATCTTCGTTACATTTACCTGTATCTCTACAGTCTCTTCTACTCCGAGCATCTCCTGCACCCTCGACTTAACTATATTCTGTATCTTCTCGGTGGTCTCCGGTATGTTGACATCCGAGAAGAGGACGACCTTGTTCACTATAACTATGCCTCTTTTGCTTGCGCGCACGCTGGGCCTCGACTCTTTAATTTCCGGAAGATTCTTCATCGCCCGCTTTATAAAGTCCTCGATCGCGGTGAGCGATATCGTGACCCGCCCGTCCGGATTTTCAAAAGCTATGGTCTTCTCTTTCTTTATGACCCCTACGGTGATCTGCACGACCATTAAGCTTATGAAGATCAATAGCCCGCCCGTTATGCCGAGAATAAGGCGGACATCCGTATTCGCGTACAGGGTATTGAGCGTATCAATAATGTAATTCAGCGGGATGACGTTCATGGCTACAACTATAAATAGCCCTCCCACCAGAAAGAATACAAGCGTGTAAAAGAATAGTGTCAGCCCTTCGATAAGCCTCATCAGCACCCTCCTGTTTTGTCTTTGGAAAACGGTGATTTGACGCCCTCGACTACAACGTCTACGCCTGAAAGTACAAGGCCCGTCATCTTCTCTACGGCCATCTTTACGTTTTCCTGAACCTCGTCGGCTATGCGCGTTATATCCACGCCGTATTCGACGGTAATGTATACGGTCAGCTTAATATCGCTTGCGGTAGCGATTATTTTTACTCCCTTTGTAGCTCCTTTTTTACAGAGGAAGTCGAACAATGTCTTTCCGATGCCTCCGCCGATCTTGCTGACGCCCTTGATCTCCATTGCCGCTATCGAGGCTATGGTCGTTATGGCATTGTTATTGATCTTCACCGCGCCGAGCTCCGTGGTCCTGCATCTGTCGGTCATGTCCTGTCTCATCCCGCACCTTCCTCTTTTATCCCACACCTTTTAGAAGGTGCGGGATTCCGGTTTTTCGAAAAGCCTGTCTATAAAATCGGTGGAATACTTACCTTTTATAAATAGCGGGTTGCTCATGACTTTCTTGTGGAACGGTATCGTGGTCTTGATGGGATCCACGATGAACTCGTCGAGAGC
>JAPLMG010000171.1 GCA_026387165.1 Candidatus Omnitrophota bacterium | reverse complement strand
GTCGATAACGGGCGGGAGAGGGACATATACCATGAGCTTTTCCCATTATGAGATAGTGCCGTCCAATTTGGTTCAAAGTATAATTGAGAAGGCTAAGCTGAATAAGAAGGAAGAAGCGGAAGATTAAAAGTTTGTTGCGTTTATAGTGTTTGTTGAGTTTATTGTGTTAACGCCATAAACACTATAAACCCAACAAACGCAATAAACTTACATGTAAATATAAGAGGAGATTTATGTCAGGACACTCAAAATGGGCAACGATAAAGCATAAGAAAGCGGCTACGGACGCCAAGAGGGGCAGCCTCTTCACGAAGCTTATAAAGGAAATATCGGTGGCCGCGAGAGGCGGCGGGAACCCCGATACCAATCCGCGGTTGAGGGTCGCCATAGAAAGAGCGAAAGAGTCGAGTATGCCGTCAGACAACATAGACCGTGCGATAAAGAAGGGTACGGGCCAGCTTGAAGGCGTAACGTACGAGGATATAACGCTCGAAGGCTATGGCCCGGGCGGAGTCGCCGTTTACATAGAAGGCGTATCGGATAATAAGAACAGGACGACGGCCGAAGTCAGGACGATATTCACAAAAAGAGGCGGCAATATGGCCGGCGCCGGCTCGGTGGCATGGATGTTCGAGAAGAAAGGCTATATAGTCGTAAACAAGACAAGCGCGGAAGAAGATAAGCTGATGGGTGTGGCTCTGGACGCGGGCGCGGAAGATATGATAGTCGAGGACGAGAGCTACGCTATAAAGACGAGCCCGCAGGACTTCTTCAAGGTCAAGAAGGCCATAGATGACGCCGGCATAAAGACGGAAGATGCCCAGATAACCCTGTTGCCTAAGAATACGGTGAAGGTTGAGGGGTCCGACGCGAAGAAGATATTAGAGCTGGTGGACGCCATAGAAGATCATGAGGATGTCCAGCATGTCTATGCAAATTTCGACATACCGGACGACCTTATAAAAGAATAATTCTGCTTCGCCTTTCAACTAGTAGTAGCCGGTAGAGGGCTACGCAGGAATAAAACCCCTACGAAGCCATACCCGAGTTTTACGGTTTGAATGGCGAAGTAGGGTAATTCTGCTTCGCCCTTCAACCAGTAATAGCCGGTAGGGCTACGTAGGAATAATCCCTCCGAAGCGCTACCGGAGTATGATCGTAGAAGCGCGAAGGAGGATAATGCGAATACTCGGCATCGATCCCGGCCTGGGGGCGACTGGTTACGGTATCATAGAAGAAAAAAATTTTAAGCTTATCGAGGCCGGCATAATAAAGACGCGCGCCAACACGCCGATACAGTCGAGGCTCAGGAAGATATTCGATTCCCTCACCGAAATTATAAAAGAGCACAAGCCGGGCGTATTGGTCCTGGAAAAGATATATTCCCATTACAGGCATCCCACCACGGCGATACTTATGGGACACGCGCGGGCCGCTGCATGCCTGGCGTGCGGAGTGCATGAGATCCGGCTGGTGAATTATCCCTCCACGAAGATAAAAAAGACGATAACGGGCAACGGCCACGCGTCAAAACAGCAGGTCCAGAGAATGGTCCAGAACATTTTAAAATTGAAAGATCCGCCGCAGCCGCTGGACGTGAGCGATGCCCTTGCTATGGCGATAAGTTATTGTTATATGGAGAGGGTAAAGTGATCTCGGAAATCAACGGCAAATTAAAACAGAAGAAAGATGCGAGCGTCATACTCGATGTCAATGGCATGTGCTACGAGGTGATGATACCGCCCGCTGTAATGAAGAATCTTGATACGGCAAGCGGCGGCACAGCTATGAGCCTTAAGGTCTATCATTATTACCAGATGGATCAGTCGAAGGCTATACCTGTCCTGGTGGGATTCCTGAATGACATAGAGAGAGATTTCTTCGAACAGTTCATAACCGTTTCGGGAGTGGGGCCGAAAGCCGCGTGCAGGGCGCTGAGCCTGTCGTTCCCGGTCATAGCCGAAGCCATCGATAAGGGCGACATGGCGCTTTTGAAGACATTGCCCGGCATAGGCGAGCAGAAGGCCCGGGAGATAGTAGCTAAATTACAGGGAAAAGTCGGAAAGTTCTGTCTTATGAAAGACAGGGCATCGCCCGGCTTGCCCAAGATCAAAGAGGATATCAAAGAGGAGGCGCTTAACGTGCTCGTCCAGCTGCAGTA
>JAPLMG010000066.1 GCA_026387165.1 Candidatus Omnitrophota bacterium | reverse complement strand
TCCCCCTCACCTTAATCCTCTCCCCCTTTGGGGGAGAGGAAATTATGAGGAAATCCCCTCTCCCCTTTAGGGGAGAGGGCAAGGGTGAGGGGTATGCAAAGATCGAATCTCAAAATGCCATTTCCGTCGAGGGTAAAACGCTAATTTGGACACGAGTGATTGGGCATGTAAATTTGCTCGGACAAAATTTGACAAAATTTTAACTTCTTTCAGGAATTTAAAATTTTTTCTATACCGCCATAAGGTGTCAAATTTTGTAACGCCGCTTCAGGCGTATCCCTCGCAAGGTACGCCTGCTATGGACTGACAGCGCTCCAGAGCTTTGTGAGAGGCCATTAGACTACAACCGTATTGTAAGCCGCGGCGTTTGCTACTGAGCGTGGTAGCCGCGGCTAAAGAAACAGTCTATGAGTAATTTTTCGGGTGATGCTCCTTAAGGCTTTTCTTCTATGGGCTCACATGGGTGTCCGCCGATTAGGATTACGACTTAAAGAACGATAGCTATAAGAGTGGAACTCCGATAGGTAATCCTGGCGGACACCCATGTGAGCCCTAAAAAGAAAAGCCGAAGGAGCAGCAGTACCCGAAAAATTAATTTAGAGTATATGATGCCAAGGCAGGAGGACTGGTGGCGGGACTACTTCCTCAAACTCTTCGGCAATGCGACCGTAAATTTTGACCCGCTGTTTATTTCGGATTCCACGGATATCGCACCCTTGTGCATATTGACGATATCCTTCACTATAGACAGCCCCAGTCCGGTGCCCGGGATCCCGGCCGTATCGTTCCTTTCGACGCGGTAAAATCTATCGAATACTTTATCCAGGTCGTCTTTTGGTATTCCCATACCGGTATCCCTTACCGAAATATTGATCGAATTTTCTGTCTCTTCCAAAGATACCTGAACAAGGCCTGCCGGCCTGTTATATTTTATCGCGTTATCCACAAGGTTGCTTATCACCTGGTTCAACTTATCGGGATCTCCCCATATCTCTATCTTTTTATCGGGGATGGCGCCTTCCAGGACGATGCCCTTATCCCTGGCGATTATATTCAAAGAGTCTATTATCGTTTTGGCAGCGTCGGTAATACTGAAGAGGCTTCTCTTCGTTGAGGAGCCGGAGTTTTCTTGACAAGCGGAATCTAAAAATCCATTTATAAGACAGCTAAGGCGCTCCACGTTCTGGGTTGAGAGGTTGAGGAACTTCTTCTGCTTTTCACTTACGGCGCCTAATGAGCCTTCCGATAAAAGAAGCAGGGCTTCTTTTATAATGGCAAGAGGGGATCTAAGCTCGTGCGATACATTCGATACCATCTCATAATTACTTTTGCTCGCCCTCTTCATCTCATCCTGAAGGCGCGCGTTTTCCAGAGCGATCACCGATATCTCCGTTATCGTATTTAGCAGCTCCAGATCATACTGCCTGAATATGTCCTTTGATATCTTATTATTTACGTTCATGACCCCGATAACCCTGCCGCATAATTTCAATGGGACCGTCAGGAGGGAGTTATTGTAATAGTGCCCGCCGCTTCTTCTCGTAAAACGCGCATCCTTCGTTATGTCTTTTATCAGAAGCGGCTCGCCCGTCTTGCCTACCCAGCCTGATATGCCTTCGCCGAGAGAGGCATTTGAGTCCTTTATGACCTCTTCGCTCAGGCCCCTGGCTATCTTTACGATGAGCCTGCGTTTTTCGTTATCCAGAAACATTACGGAGACTATCTCTACGTCCATATAAGACGCGACCCTGTTGACAAAAATCTTTAGCGCTTCTTCCAGATCCAGGGACGACGATATCTCCATAGCTATAGAATAAGCGGCTCTCAGCTTGTAGAAACGCTTCACGGGCCCGCCCAGTACCGATATGGTACCGGGCCCGCCGATAAGCCTCGCCTTTATCTTTTCCGGAATCCTATTCATCCCGCGCCTTCTTCAGCTATCCCGCGCCTTTATTATTGCTCTCTCTATTTACCCTTCTTATGAAATCTCGCCGACATGTCGAGGGCGCTCGTTATATTGTCGACTTCTTTCGCAAGATCGTCCGTCTTGACTATGAAGCCCGAAGCGCCGAGCTTATTGGCCTCTTTAAATCTCTCGTCGGTGGAGAAGGCCGTTATTATGTAGACCGGCAGGCTCTCGTCCATCTTTCTGATCCTTCTCAAGACCTCCAGCCCGTCTATGCCGGGCATCAATATATCGAGAAGCACCGCATCGGGTTTATCATTCTTAACATAGTTCAGCGCCGCCTCGCCGTTGGCGGCCGTTGTAACCTCATAATCATCAGCCTCCAATCTTGCGCTCATGATCTCCAGAAAATCCGGCTCATCATCTACGATCAATATCTTCCTCTTAGCCATAAAGTCTCCTAATTTAGCGTGTAGCGTTTAGCGCCTAAAGACGGAAAACGCTATCCGTTATACGCTAATTTCTACGCCTTAGCTGAAACGGCTAAGGCGGCTCTTGCCTTCTCGATCAGCTCCAGATCGCTCTTTGCGTCATCCGGATAGGTCGCGCATCCGTAACTTACCTTGATCGTTCCATCCGAGTTTTGATCGGCCAGATACTTACTGACTACCTCTTCGAGCCTGTATTGAACCCTCGCGGCGCTCTCTTTACCGCAGCCGGATAGGATGACGATCATCTCTCCGATGTTGTTTACAACGTCGTCACCTTCACGCCTTAAAGTATTCTTTATCAGCCTGGCGCTCTCATGCATTATATCATTAAATCTCTTATTTATCACGCCCGACGCTTCCCTTCCGGTAAGGCTCAAACCTACGGCTATTATGGACATTTCGGTGCCTTCATCCGCCGCTTTCTTTATCGCTTTTGAGATATATTCTCTGAAGAGCGACTGTGGCGTATACTTATGAAGTTTGAACGTAAACCTGGCGCCTTTACCGGGCTCGCTCTCCACCCAGATGGCGCCGTTATGCATATCGATTATATTCTTCGCTATGGAAAGGCCCAACCCTGTCCCCTTATCGCCTGCGCCGGCTGTCCTACTGAACTGTTGAAACTTATCGAATACTTTGGGCATGTCTTCTTTGGATATACCCACTCCCGTATCGGAGACCGAGCAGACCATTCCGTCGCTCTTATCTTCACAGGAGATACCTATGGATCCTGAGGGCGTGAATTTTACGGCGTTACCGATCAGATTTGTCAGGACTTGCGTAATTCTATCGGCATCCGCCCAGACGCTTCCTGATACCTTATCTACGTCGAGACGCATTTCGAGGCCCTTCTCTTTGATCTTGGACTCGAAAGAGTTCGCGACCCGCCTTACGACCTCGGATATGTCAATAAGGCTTCTCTTTAACTCGACTTTCCCTGCCTCTATCTTGGATATATCGAGAAGGTTGTCTATGATGCGGGAGAGCCTGTCTATATTGTACTTTGCGATATCCAGTATCTTCGCCTGTTTTTCATTCACATCTCCGGGTATCTTATCAAGGACAAGGCTTATGCCCTCTTTTATTATGGACAACGGCGTCCTCAATTCATGCGATACCGTGGATATGAAGTCGGATTTCAATTCATCAAGCTTCGTAAGCTCTCTATTTGTCCTCTCAAGAGCCTCCTTGGACGCCTGCAAGTCTTCCAGTATATTCAGCGTCGCCTCATGGGCCACGCTTAGCTCTTTTGTGCGTTCTTCCACTTTTACTTCGAGGCCATTTGAAAAACTTTGCAATTCTCTATTCTTGCTCCTTATATCGGCTATCATATCCCTGAATGTGTCGGCAAACTGCTCTATCTCATCGCCTGTCTTCACATCTATCTTGTAGTCCCAGTCTCCGGCCATGACTCTTTCCGTAGCCAGGTGCAGCTGGTGGATAGGATCGGCTATGAGCTTACCGAAGAAAGATCCCACCGGTATTATCAGGATCATCATCAGGATCGCGATTATCGCTATCTGGATAACGAAATTATGGATCGGCGCGGATACTTCGGACATATCCTGAACCACCAGAACGATCCATAATATGCCTCTCTCTGAAAGGTGCGGGGAACTTACTTCATCGAAGGCGACGAATGTTTCCTCACTATGAAGCAAAGAGCTCTTCATC